>CAZAOX010000017.1:5577-10508 GCA_964486985.1 uncultured Candidatus Saccharibacteria bacterium | reverse complement strand
CTGCGAGTTAATAATAACAAATAATGTTTTAAAACTGGTCGCTCGGGGCGACCAGTTTTAAGGTTATAACATAAGCTTTTTGTGCTATAATTTGGATGACGAATTATGGCAATCAAAAAACATATAACACGAAAGGTAGTCTGTTTCTGGCGAGAGTCTAAATCATTGACGACGATAGCCATGGCAGTCCTTATACTTGTTGGTGTAATTGTACAAAATATTACGGTTCCAGAGCTCGTGTCGGCAGGTAGTGGTATGCCGAGTGATATTCAGGAAATTACCGGAGGCTCACTCTATACTTGTGCTAGGGCTGATGGTCGGGCGTATTGTTGGGGAGATAATACCTATGGCCAACTTGGCGACGGCACGACGACTCAGCGCAAAACCCCAGTGGCAGTCAGTACTTTAGGCGTTCTCTCGGGTAAAATAGTGACTAGTATCGCAGCGGGCGATACACATGTTTGTGCTATCGCTGATGGTTGGGTTTATTGTTGGGGCGAAGGTACTAATGGGCGCTTAGGTAATGGCACAACGAGTAACAAATCTTCACCGGTGGCTGTATCGCAAGGAGATATACCAGGTAGCTCAACAATTTTGCATGTAGCAGCTGGTGGCGGGCAGACTTGTGCAATTGCTTCTAATAATAAAACGTATTGTTGGGGTTATGGTTCTAGCGGTCGCCTAGGCAATGGTTCGACTAGTGATCATAGTACGCCAGTTGCTGTATCGCAAGGCAGCCTACCGAGTGGCTCGGAAGTCTCATATATAACGGCTGGCAATAGCCATACGTGTGTGATTGCTTCTGCTAATAGTAAGGCCTACTGTTGGGGCGGTGGTGGTTCTGGGCGTCTAGGCAATGGCTCAACTAGCAATCAAACTATACCAGTTACTGTATCGCAAGGAGTTATGCCAAGCGGTTCGACGATTTTACAAATCATTGCCGCCAATAGTCATACTTGTGCAGTTGCCTCTAACAACCAAGCCTATTGCTGGGGTAATGGCTCTAGCGGTCGCCTAGGTAACGGTTCGACTAGTGATCATAGTACGCCAGTTGCTGTATCACAAGGAGTGCGACCGAGTGGCTCGACAGTCTTAGGGATAAAAGCCGGAAGTGCATCCTGCTTAATAGCTTCGGACAATAGGGTTTATTGTTGGGGTAAGGGCGATGACGGTCGTTTGGGCAATGGCTCAACCAGTAGCCAGAACACACCGGTCATGGTTGATACAGCAGGTGACCTAAAAGATAAAGATGTCGATAGTATTACTGTTGGCGATTCACATACTTGTGCTGTTGCAGAGGGCTGGGCCTATTGTTGGGGAGATAATGCATCAGGTGAAATAGGAGATGGCTTAACTGCAGATCGTAATAAGCCGGTGGCGGTAGTTAGGTCAACAATTGACATTATATCTGAGAGTTATCGATTTTTTGAAAACGCTAACAACGTCACGCCCGGGGAGCCGTTGGCGGATGCTAATACCGCTGGTAAGTTGTCTCGACCGAGGCAGGATTTTAGGTTGCGGATGGGGCTGTCGGGCATCAAGGGGTTGGATATGGTTAGTAGTGGTAGCTATTTTACTTGTGCGCTGGCTAGGGGTGATGCTTACTGTTGGGGCCTGAACTCAAAGGGACAACTAGGAGATAATAGCACCACTAATCGTAACACTCCCGTAGCAGTCAAGGCGCCTCTTAGCGGTAAAACTGTCACGCGCATTTCGGCTGGCGGGACTCACGCTTGCGCTGTTGCTGACGGTCAAGCTTACTGCTGGGGGGAGGGTACGAATGGCCGACTTGGCAATGGTTCAACTTCTGATAAGAAAGTTCCCACGATTGTCTCTAGAGGAGAGATGCCTAGTGGAGTGACAGTCCTTGACATCGTAGCTAGTGAAAGTCATACTTGTGCGCTTGCGTCAGACAGTAACGTGTATTGCTGGGGCTATGGATCGAGCGGTCGACTTGGCAACAATTCAACTAGTGATAAGACGACCCCAGTAGTTGTCTCGCAGGGAGAATTGCCTACCGGTGTAACGATAAAGGAAATCTCAACTTCTTCTGGAGGTGGCCATACCTGTGCACTTGCGACGGACAGTAAGGCTTATTGTTGGGGGAAGGGAGATAATGGTCGACTTGGCAACAATTCAACTAGTGATCAGACAACCCCAGTGGCTACCTGGCAGGGAGAGATGCCTAGTGGATCAATTGTTTCAAGTGTGATAGCAGCCAATAGCCATTCGTGTGCTATCGCTTCAGACGAGCAGGCGTACTGTTGGGGCTATGGCTCTAGTGGTCGTCTAGGTAACGGTTCGTTAAGCAATCAGACAACCCCAGTGGCAATTTCGCAGGGGGAGATGCCCAGTGGTCTAACAATTTTGCAGGTAAGCGGAGGTAGTCACGCTTGCGTACTAGCATCTAATTATAAAATCTATTGTTGGGGCAAGGGCGATGATGGTCGGCTCGGTAATGGTTCTACTGATCAGCAAAATACGGCAGTTGCAGTAGATATGTCAGGGGTTCTATCGGATAAAATAGTATTAGATATTGCAGTAGGAGATTCACACACTTGTGCTGTATCTAGTGGAGTTGCTTATTGCTGGGGAGCTAATACTAATGGCGGGCTTGGGGACGGGACGACAACTAGCAAGAGTGTTCCAGTGGCCGTTAATGACAGCTTATTCCCTGGACCTAGTGAGATTTCCGCGAATATTAATAGGTTTTCTCTTGAGTTTGCTGAATTGACTGCATCATCTTGCTCTGTGCAGACAACAGGTTATTTAAAAGTCACTGATTCAACGCAAATTGCTTTCCGCAGTAACCCCGCAGTAGCCAATGGAGCGACAATAAGCCAGACAATAAACGACCCAGTGCCTGGAATCATGACTGTCGCCCAATCATATATAAGTGGTTCGGATGGGTTTACAAATAGCTTCAGTATACCAGTGGGCTTTGTCGGTTTATTTGATTTTTCACTTAGGGACAATAAAGCATCTCCAGAAACTAATTATTGTATTCGCATAGCCTACGAGGATGGTACGCCATTGGAAGAGCAAAAGCAATTTCCGCAAATTGAAACAGCTGACGGTGAGCTGTCGATAGGCATAGTAGATGAATCTGACGGATCTGTAGCCAGCCCTTCATTCGAGCTGGAGACGGCTGTTACTCAGACGAAATGCCAAACAGTAACGGGGACATTAGGCGTCAACAACCAAAGGATAAAAATTTTTAACTCATTGACCAGTGATGGTTGGAGCGTAGTAATGTCAGCAACGGATGGTCAATCGGCAAGATGGCAACGACAGGGCGGGGGGCAGGACTATGACTACAATGACCCTAGCGGTAGCCCGCCAGGCTGTAACTCGGGGTCTGATGGTGATGGTATAGCAGGTCAGTTAACTATTAAGCCATCTGATGCGATTATTACACCTGAGTCTGGCTGTAATGTCCATGGTATATCTAAGGGCAGTAACAGTAGCTTTAGTCAGGGCGTAGTGGACTCGATAGGGTTGTTAGTAGCTTCGTCGGAGACTCCAAGTAATTGCCTGTGGCATTTGACTGACGTGGGCCTGAGCCAGCAGATTCCTGTCGGTCAACCTAACGGCACCTATAGATTAGATATAACGATTACTGTGATAGCATTATGAGAGACATGAGGAGTATTTTTAACACAATATCGGCAATAATTATCTTGAGTGCTGTGGCTATGAGCGCTAGCGTGGGTGCTGAACCTAGCCAGCACTCTACCTTCAATCAGGAAATCAAACTTATAGATTGCACAAAGACGGGCACAATGAGCGGGACTACTGAAACTATTGATTATCGTTGTGATGATGCGGTTTTGCCAACAGTTGATAAGCTATCAACGCACGATACCAATCCGAAGATTAGCGGTACTTATCACTCTTTTACGGCCAGTACTCTCCGAGTAGCAATAGGCGGACAGATCTACATTTTGGGCGTTGATGATGCACTGTCGGCCAAGAAGGATGGCTGGAAATTGAACCTATCTAAAGAGGCCCCGTTAAGGCCAGGCACTTATGATGTAGTAGTCGAAGTGGTGACGGGCAATGGCCTGATTTTACGTGATAGCACGAGAGATGAGCTAACTATCTTGGGCAGTAGCCGAATCGCCGATGCTAATTGTTCGATAAAACATATGTGCTATTGTTGCTTAATCGCTATTATTAGCATAATTGGTCATATTTTATGGGTGGTTTATTGGTTAAGGCGTAAAAAAGATAGGAAAATAAATCGCTAGTGGTATAATGAAAAGTAAGTATATTCACAAGGAGGTTGAATTGAAGAGGGGGATGAAAGGTTTAGTTTTGTCGGTAGGCGCAGTGGTGAGCATGCTAATGGTGTCTTCGGCAGTTTTTGCGGTGTCTGATACAGGTGGCATTGGAGGTAGGCCGGCGCGTCCTGATCCAAAAAATCCACGGTCTCAGTCAATATTTATTCATACCGCTGAACGGGGTGAGACAGTTGAAGATGTTGTCTTGATAACCAATACCTCGAATAGAAAACGAGAAATTGAGGTTTATGCTGTCGATAGCGACATAGCCAACACTGGAGCTTACACCTGTCGGCAAAAATCAGAATCAGTAGTCGAAAGTGGAAGCTGGATCGAGCTTTCTAAAAGTAAACTAGAATTAGAGCCGAAGGAAGAGGTGGAAGTGCCTTTTACTATTACGGTTCCTGAAAAGGCGGATGTTGGAGAGCACAATGCTTGTTTAGTCTTTGCCGATATAGCTGATGTTAAGGACGATAAACAGAGTGGCATACGACTCAGGACACGTCAAGCGGTTCGTGTAGTGACGACTATTCCGGGTAATTTGCACCGAAAAGTTAGCTTCAAATCATTTACGGTGGAAAATAGCTTTGCTGGCCAGCGTTTTATGGTGGAGTTAGAGAACCGAGGTAATGTGTCGGCGGATACCAA
>CAZAOX010000017.1:0-5477 GCA_964486985.1 uncultured Candidatus Saccharibacteria bacterium | reverse complement strand
CGTGACGAAGCTAAAAAGAAATAGTCCTTTTAAGAAAGGTAGCTTGTTGTAATCTAGATGACTAGCTGGTAAAATTAATCTGTTGGCATTTTGGATATTTCCAGATGAGTGGCTATCAACCACGAAGTCAGCGAGAAGAACAGCCTGTAGGGCCTATTAGACCTCGCCGTGAACGCTACGACAAAGCGAACAACTAAGTGCTGCAAAGGAAAATCCTTTCGGAAGCTAGATGGTACCACCCGTATCTCATGGGTTCTAGCGGAAGAAGGGATTTTTATAATTTAAAGGAGGAGTTGTGAATAGTTCACAAGATAGCCAACATGAAACAGTAGCCTGCAAAGGAGATATATTCGAGGTGGTGAAAGTGCCTCGGCCCGATGGGCGAGTTTTTGAGATCGCTAGGCGAGCTCCTGGAGTGAGGCTGATCATTGCCGATAAGTCATCTCAGAAGGTGTTGCTAATCAGAGAATTTCGACATGAGTTTAATGATTGGGATTATCGTTTGCCGGGCGGTAAGGTTTTCGACACACTCGAAGAATATAAACAGTTTCGTCAGTCTGGCGAGGATGTATTACTGCCAGCTCGCGAGAAAGCAGTTGGCGAAGGCTTAGAAGAGGCTGGAGTTATCTTGCATGAATTTGAACTATTTCAGAAATCAACACTTGGTGCGACTATAGAGTGGGACCTACTTGTCTTTGAAGTCATTGATTGGTCTGAGGTGTCTAGTGGTCAGCAGTTAGAGCAGGGCGAGGAAATCGAAGCCAATAATTGGTTTTCGTATAATGAAGCGAAAGAGATGATCATACGTGGTGAAGTGCGAGAAGAGCGTATCGCCTTGGTGTTGTTGAGGTGGCTAGAGCTACAAAGTACTGAGGGGCCGGCATGAAAAGTGTTGTAATTTGCGAGGTTGAGCCTTGCAAAAAGGAGGTGTCTGGTGAGTGATCAGGTAACGGTTCGTCGCGTAAAGACCTCAGACGAGGAAGGCTTGTATGATTTGTGGCGTGAATTCGGTAGCGTATATACTAAAGAAAAACTTGCCAGACCACTGGGCATTGAATGGATGGTGCGGTATATAGACGAAGATAGCATGATACGTAGAATCTCTCATGAGTTCGCTACCGACGATAGGCATGTTTGTTTTGTGGCAGAGAGCGATGGGCAGTTGATAGGATTTATTAGCGGGTATTTGGACATAGAGAAGGAAAGACTTTATGACAGGAAGGGTTATATTGAAGACTGGTTTGTTGGTGAGGAATATCGTGGGGCTGGCATTGGTAGACAACTTTGGGAGGCTCTCATGGTTGAGTTTGAGACGTTAGATTGTTCGTGGATACAACTTGATGTTTTTGCGTCTAACCCAACAATTAAATTCTATGAGTCCCAAGGATTTGCGACAGCTACAGTAAGGATGGTGAAAAGACCAAAGGACAGGGAGGGCGACAGTGGGTAGAGTGTTATTGCGAAAATTAAGTCTTAGTGATGGGCAGAAAGAGCTGGAGTTTTTGCGAACAGTTCCGCTAGATGAGAATGGGTTTACTAACCCTGCATCAATAGACGAGCTTGAAGACGTTAGTGCGTTTGCGGGGTTTTTAGAGCGTCGCCATAACGAGTCAGAGGGAGTTAATTTAGCGGAAGGTCGTGTGTCGGCAAGTATTTTCTGGGTTGACATGGAGGGTGAAATTGTTGGTGTGGTCAGTATTCGTCATGAGCTTAATGACTTTTTGCGCAATGTTGGTGGTGGTCATATAGGCATCGGAGGTATACCTAAGAAATATCGTGGACAAGGTATCGGTAGTGAGGCTCTGAGGCAGACAGTTGATCTTTTGCGCAATATGGGTGTCGATGATGTCCTGATAACAGCTCATAAAAGCAATTTAGCCTCACGGCGGATGATTGAAAAATGTGGTGGTGTTTTGGAGAAATCTATTCCTCATCATCAGATTGAGGGCGAGGAGGAGTTGTTTTATTGGATTAGGTCTGATGAAATGGAGTTGCAAAAATGAAAAGTGTTGTAATTTGCGAGGTTGAACCTTGCAAAGAACCTTGCAAAGATGAACCTTGCAAAGATAAATATGAAAAGGTAAGGGGCAGCGTGTTATGACAGTGAGGATTTTGGTCTACGGTGATTCTAATGTTTGGGGCGACTCTGGCGAGGGATATCGCTACGACACGATAGATCAGTGGCCGAATATTATGCAGCAAATTCTAGGCGATGGCTATGAGGTGTTTTCTAATGGGGTTTGTGGACGAGTAGCTGGGGATTTTAGAGATGACAACCAGACGAGAAGAGGGTTAGACCATTTTAATACTGCCATCGAGGTAGTTCGCCCGCTTGATCTAACCGTGATTGCTCTAGGGGTCAATGATACAAAGCATAGATATGGCCGTACGGCAAAAATGATAGCTAAAGACTTACAGGAGTATACCCAAAGACTAGTAGAGTTTAGCCAGGATGAGACGAGAGGTGTTAGGCCAAATATTTTATATCTAGGTGAGGTTATTCGAGATTCGCCAGGTATCTCTAACCTGATTGACATCAGTGAGCTAACTAAAGCGTATGACATTTTACAAGATTCAGGAGCTAAGCTTCTAGTCCCAGAAAATATTGAAAGGAGTGGTGATAATCTGCACTATTCGCTAAAGGGGCATCGACAGTTGGCCGAGGTGGTGGGCGGAGTTGTCAGGAGTATTGTATGAGATACTTAAGATCAAAAACTACTATAATTTGCAAGATTGAGCCTTGCAGAAGAGAGGCGAGCATCTCTTCTCTTGGATTGAGAGAATTTTATATATGAAACGAGGAGAAGTGAAGTGAAGCTGAGTGTAGATGCATCATCAGCCCCAGATGTTAAGCAAGAAGGTTTCGTAGGCTGGGTGTACGACAAGGGCGGTAAATATACTAAATCAACAGTATTCCTGTCCTATGTCAGCGGCAAGCATGGACGGATTAGATATAATACTGCAGACAGGCTGTATATAGTTGCTTCAGGTGTTGTTGTGTTTGAGATTGAGGGTCGAAAGATTGAGGCGTGCGAGAATGATGTAATTATAGTTTCAGTAGGTTCGGCCTATGACTTCTGGGTGACTGGAGAAAATGAAGCAAAATTATTTTTGATAGATAGTCCTGCTTATAGCCCAGGGACGGAGGAGAAGTTATGACGAGTACTTCGCGCTTAATCTCAATCAGTGGTTCGGTTCATTCTGGTAAAACTACTACCTCCAGGATGATAGCAGCTGAGATGCCTAATGCCGCTTATGTTGATGGTGATATGATTAGCTCATGGGTTGGTGCAGGTTATCCAGATACTGCAACGATTGATGATATGCTCCCTGAGGTGCATAAAAAACTTATCGAGATAATTCAGTCCTGGATGCGTAGTGGACTGGATATCATAATTGACTATCCGTTTGACGATAAGGCCAGGCAATTAATTGTTGATAGCTTGAGCGATTTGAATGTTACATACAAGTGGTATTTGCTAAAACCTGATATAGAGAAGGTACTTGCAGGGTCTGGTACGAGGCCAAAACTAAATGAGTGGGAAATAGAACGGATAAAATATCACTACAGCGGAGACTTAGTGAAGACAAGTATAGCGACTGTGATAGATTCAACCCATCAGCTGCCGGAAGAGACGGCTAAAGAAATAATGGAGGAGTTATGAGCCTTAAGGTAAAGAAAGGTGTGTCAAAGAGTGGACATTTCGAAATCTCAAGAGATCCGAAGGTTTTGTTTGTTTGTTGTGAGAATATCGGTCGTTCTCAAATAGGTAAGGCTATTTATAATCAGCTTACAAAAAGCTCTAATGCCGACAGTGCTGCCACTGGTTTTGGAAAGGAGTTTCGCAAAGGTACGGTTGCTGATTTAGAAAAAATAGAAAGTAGAAGACTTGGCAAGAATTATGAATCTACAGCAAAATTAACTATTTTGGAGAGGCTTGATGTTGACATATCTAACCTCCCCAGGAAGAAGCTCTCCCCCGATATGCTTAGCGAATACGATTTAGTTGTAAATATGGCGGAGAAATGGCAAACTCCAGATTGGCTACAAGGAGACAATATTATTTGGTGGGATATAAAAGACCCTGGTATGACTGAAGATTATGAGGGCAGAAGAGCTAAGGTTCGAAAGGCATTTGACGAGATTGAGATGTTAGTTAAGGAGTTAGTAAAAGGGAATATAATTAACCATGACGAGGAGGACTTATGAAATTTAAACATGGGACAAGGCGACGGGCGCTGGAGTATGAAAAAGATTGGGTGAAGCGTTGGAAAGAGGCGAAGACTTTTGAGAAGTCAGTTGAGAATCGGTCAAAAGATAATTCGTATGTTTTTTATGACGGGCCGCCGTTTATCTCTGGCAATCCTCATCATGGTACGTTGCTGAGTTCTATCATCAAAGATGTCGTACCACGCTACCAGACCATGAAGGGCAAGCGGGTTGAGAGGGCATGGGGTTGGGACTGCCATGGTCTGCCGGCAGAGAGGTTTACTGAAAAGAAACTTGGTCTAAAAAGCCGAGAGGAAGTTATCGACTACGGCATTGAAAAATATATCAAGGCCTGTCGTAGCAATATGGTCCAGACAAGTAGTGAATGGAATGAGGTGGTTGCTCGAATTGGCCGTTGGGTAGATATGGATAAGCCATATCGAACGATGGACAAGGAGTACATGGAGAGTGTTTGGTGGGCATTTAAGACGCTTTATGAAAAGGGCAAGATATACGAAGGTAAAAAAGTTTTGATGTATTGTACGCTAGATGCGACACCGCTCTCAAAAGCTGAGGTGACGATGGACGCTGGCGCCTATCAGGATGTGACCGATCCGAGTGTCTTTGTTAAGTTTAAGCTAACAGAAGAGTCAGTCGGAGTCTCAACTCGTAAACTCGGTTTACCTGTTTATTTCTTAGCTTGGACTACAACACCTTGGACGTTGCCTGCGAATACAGCACTTGCTGTTAGCCCTCAAATGAAATATATAGAGGTTCGTATCGGTAATGAGGTATTGATTCTGTCTAAAGACTCTGCAGATAGAATTTTGGTTGATGAGAGCAAAAAGCCGCTCGAATATGAAGTATTGCATGAGTTTGATGGCGCAAGGTTGCTACAGAGAGAGAGGCGTTATGAGCCATTATTAGGGGTGGATCGTGGCAAGAATGCTCATAAGCTTTGTGGCGCTGATTTTGTTTCTGATGAGGACGGGTCAGGTATAGTTCATTTAGCGCCAGCTTATGGCGAAGAGGATTTTGATTGGGCGAAAAAGCACGATATACCAGTTGTTCATACGATTGATGAAAATGGCTACTTTACAGAGAGTGATTGGCTCGGCAAAAATGTTTGGGATATCAATAAGCAGATTGCAAAAGACCTCAAAGAGCGAGGAATTGTTTGGAAGATTGATTATATTCGTCATAGCTACCCGCACTGTCATCGCTGTAATACTCGGCTGATGTATCGGGCTCATCCTAGCTGGTTTGT
>CAZAOX010000016.1:0-12104 GCA_964486985.1 uncultured Candidatus Saccharibacteria bacterium | reverse complement strand
CGTAGTGCTTGCCTGGTGAGAGAGTTGCTTGATAGTGTTGTGTTTGCTTTTTCTCTCATTCGGGGGCCATCGGTGAAAGACAGAACTTTATTTACCACTGCATGAGGATGGATATAATAAGTTGCGCCAATAGATAGTCTATGTTGGTTTAATTCACCGTCAGTACTCTCTTTTGAGAACAGCACTTCAGCATCTGGTGCGATTTCATGTTCGTCTGTAGCTAAAAAAATCTCTCTCGTTCTCATAGAACCTTTGTCTCTAGTGTCTTCAATAAAGAAGTTTAATAGGTCTTCTGGAGTGATTTCTTCTGCATTGCTGTCAAGTATATGCCTGGTTGCCTGGGCGTCGCGTATCCTTGTGCCAACAGCGGAGGCTATATCAGAGGAGCTGACTATAGTAGGCCCAGCTCCTTTTAAACGTCGACTCCAGGACCCAGCATCGTTTTTAAGGTACGTAAATGTAATTAATCCAACATCGTTTTCGTAAGTTTTTAAAATTGCTTTTCGAAGAGTATTTTTGTGCCCAGGTAGCCTTTCATGGAAGCTAGTGATTATTAGACCTGTAGCGCCTAGGGAGTCTTGTATTGCACTACTGTTCACATCTAGCCTTAGTAGTGTTTCGACTGGTTCTAGAGTGGGAGGAGCGGATTCAATTAACTTAAGAGTGCTCCGAGACAGATCTTTTAGTTCGGGGTAAATATCGGGAGGTAGAAGAAGGGTTTCGGTTAGGGATGCCATATTCTTTTATAATATAACATAAACACATAAAAATCAAATATTCTGAGTTCGATCTTAAGCATTCTTGGTCTATATTTGCTCAAAAACCTCTAGGGGTTTATACTATAAGCAGTATGGCTTTAGGTAAATTATTAGGCAAACGTAGCGGTTCGAGTAAGCGAGAGCTGATAGCCGCTCTGGATATCGGTACTGAAAATGTTAAGGCTCTCCTAGCGGAGATTAAGGGTGACCAGTTAGAGATAGTTGGTGTCGGCCATAAATCTCAAAAAATGGGCGATATGCACTCTGGAGCTATCGCTGATATCGCTAGTGTTGTTCAGAACTGTGAAGAGGCCTTAACAGAGGCAGAAGATCAAGCGGGCGTAGAGGCTAAGCGTGTTGTTATCGGTATGGCTGGCGAGCTGGTCAAGGGCGTGACGAACACTATTCGTTACCGCCGGCCTCACCCCGACAAGACTCTTGATATCCCAGAGGTAGAATTTATCATCGAAAAAGTCCAAGAACGAGCTCAGGCGCGAGCTCAAAAGCAGATAGCTCTCGAAACTGGCAACCTAGATGTTGAAGTTAAGCTGGTTAATTCCGCACTAGTATCTATTCATATCGACGGTTACCGAGTATCAAATCCTATAGGTTTTCAGGGGCGAGATGTAGCAGTGCAGATATACACAGCCTTTGCTCCGATGGTTCATATCGGTGCCCTAGAAAAGGTTGCTGACGAGCTGGCACTAGACTTGGTGGCAGTTTCAGCCGAGCCATTTGCGGTTAGTCGGAGCGTGATAGGTACAGATGCTGACTCGAACTTTACAGCTATATTGATAGACGTTGGTGGCGGAACGACAGATATCGCAGTTATCAACGACGGTGGAGTTGAGGGTACTAAGATGTTTGGTATCGGTGGTCGGAGTTTTACTAGAACTATCGCTTCAGATATGGAACTTAGCTATGCCGATGCCGAAAAGCTAAAGATCAACCTCGACAGTGAAAAGATAAAGTCTGAAGTTCGTAAGAAAATCGAAAACGCCGTCGATAAAACTCTTGAAGTCTGGCTGACGGGCGTGGAGTTGGCTTTGAGTGAGTTCGATTCGGTAGACCATCTGCCAAATAGAGTACTGTTGTGTGGCGGTGGAGCTAGTTTAAAGAAACTAGTGACAGCGCTTGAGGGCGATAGCTGGCATGAAGACCTACCATTTACTAGGAAACTCAGCGTTCAACACATCAACCCCTCTGAGGTAGTAGGTATCATCGACAAAACTGGTGATGTGGACGACCATACGATGATCACTGGCATGGGCCTATTAAGGGTCGGTTATGATACAATCGTATCTGGTGACGGTGAGTCTAAATTGATTGATAAGGTAAATAATATTCTGAAGATTTAAAGATGAAAAAAGATGTAGTTTATATAGATACCGAAGACGATATCACAGCGATTATCACGAAAGTTAGTGCATCCAAAGAGAAGATCGTTGCTTTAGTGCCACCAGCTCGAGCTGGAGTTTTGCAGAGTGCGGTCAATATGCGCCTCTTGCAACGAACTGCTGAACAAGCTGGTAAACGAGTAGTTATAGTTTCTAACAATCAGTCACTGGCTATGTTGGCATCAACGGCCAAAATACCTGTCGCTCGCACTTTACAGAGCAAGCCAGAGCTAGCCGAAGTGCCCATATTAAAAGTTGATGACGGAGATATTATAGACGGTGAGGATTTGCCTGTTGGTGAGCTAGCTGAAGCTTCGGCTACCGACAAGATGTCCTCAAAAGCTATCGACGCTGCTATCCAGTCTGCCGATAAACAGTCAGAGCCTCCAGCCAAGGACGACAAAAAGAAGCCAAAAGTGCCGAATTTCACATCTTTTCGTAAAAAATTCCTGATAATCGGCGGAGTGTCACTGGCGCTCATCGGTTTTTTGGTCTGGGCTATTTGGTTTGCGCCTAAGGCGACAGTGGTCATCACCGCCAAGACTACAACAGTGACGGTTGATGAAAATGTTCGCTTGACTACTGACGGAGAGACCGATATTAGTGGTCGTATCCTCAGGGCCACCAAGCAGGAGCAAGAACAAGAGTTGTCAGTTCAGTTTACGGCTACGGGCGAGAAGAATGCGGGAGAGAAGGCGACGGGTACTGTTGAGCTTTTTAGTGATGCTAATCTGGCTCTTATGAAAGGTATTTCAATCCCAGCTGGCACAAAATTAAACTCTTTCAGTGGCAAAGTATACATAACAGATCAGGCTGTTAAGTTGACCAATTCGCATTATACCGAAAAGGTACGAGTGACAGCTGCTGAGTCAGGTGAGTCATATAACGGGGCGACGGGCAGTCTTGTTGGAGCACCAGCCTCAGTCGAAGCTAAATTTATTGATGCCACTGCTGGCGGTACAAACAAGATGGTCAAAGTTGTCATTGAAGACGATATCAAAAAAGCCACAGAAGCCTTAAATGAAAAGAAAGTTGACTCTTTGAGCAAGACTTTGGCTAAAACATTTGGCTCATCAAGTATAGCTATCGAGAGTAGCTACTCAGAGGAGCGAGGTGAGCCAGTGCCAAGTATTAAGGTTGATGAAGAGGCGAATAGTCCAGTCAGTCTCAAGACGACAGTCAAGGCTTCGATGCTAGCAGTCGATCACTCTCAGCTGAGTAGGTTCATCAAGGCTAATCTTCAGGAAGAGATCTCAGGAAAGTTCAATCAGAAGATATATGACGATGGTACTAAAAACGTCAAATTTAGTCAGTTTTCTGAGCGTAACGGCCAGCCGATGGTTCGCTTGACCGCCAATGGCAAGGTCGGTCCAGAGATCAAAGAGGGTAAGGTCAAGGAAAAGGCCAAAGGTCGACGCTACGGTGATATCCAGTCAAGCTTTGAGTCTATAGACGGCGTTAGTAATGTCGATGTTAAATTCTCACCTTTCTGGGTCAGGGTCGTCCCCGATAACGTCGATCGCATCAAGGTTGAGTTCAAGCTACAAAATGCCAGCTAAAGCTTTTCTAGCCCTAGATGTTGGCGAGAAGCGGATTGGCCTGGCCATAGGTGATTCTGAGGTGAAAATCGCTATTCCTTATGGATATCTGGAGCGCTCCGGGAAAACCATCGAACAGATAGTCGAGATCATGATCAACCAGCGAATTAAGACTGTTATAGTTGGCTATCCGCGCAACCAGTCAGGTGAAGCGACAAAGCAGACTCAGTTGGTGGAAGAGTTCGTCAAGCAATTAGCGGACATAGATATAGACGCAGATATCGTATTTCAAGATGAATCGTTGACTAGTGTTGAGGCAGAGAGGCGACTGGGCGATCAAGTGAAGGACAAGGGAGATATCGATGCCGAGGCCGCGAGTATCATACTACAAGATTATATAGAGGAGCAATATGGAGCTTAAGCGTTCAAGGTGGTGGATTTATGGGATTATTAGTGTCATTGTCTTGACGCTAGCATTAGTTGGCGGTGGCTTTTTTGGCTACATACAACAGTTAAAACCAGTCAATAGCCAGGATAAAAATTTAGTCTCGGTAGAGATCAAAGAAGGCATGTCTGCTGGTGAAGTAGGGCACCTACTTAAGGAGAAGAGGCTCATCAGGAGCACTAAGGCGTTGTCGCTATATCTGAGGCTCAACAAAGATACTTCAGATTTCAAGGTTGGAATTTATAGCCTATCGCCATCTCAAAGTCTACAACAGATAGTTGAGAAGCTGGCTTCTGGCCAGATCGAAGAGTGGACGATAATGTTTTATCCAGGTGCAATGCTCAAAGATCGTTCAGATAAAGCCGAGTTGAACAAGAGGGATGTTTGGTCGGTGTTAAAACGTGCCGGTTATAGTGATAAGCAGATAGAAAAGGCCCTACAGGCAACCTATAAGGGCCAAGCGTTGTCTGGTAGGCCTTCTGGGGCTAGTTTAGAGGGCTATGTTTATGGTGAGACTTATCGGATGGCTGAAGGTGCGTCGGCTGAGCAGGTCATCCAGAGGGCTATTGATGAATTTTCAGCGATAGTCGAAAAACACGACCTAGAGGCAAAATATGCCAAAAAAGGTTTAACTCTGTTCGAGGGTATAACTCTAGCGTCTATCGTTGAGCACGAGGTAAGCTGTGCTGGTCAGGCGGTCTGTGAAGACCAGCGAAAAGTGGCTCAGGTGTTTTATAAACGGCTAGACGAAGGGGTATCTCTCGGAGCAGATGCTACATTTAGATACGCGGCCAATCAAGTGGGTAAAAAGCCAACTATTGACTTTGACTCTCCCTATAACACTAGAGTCAATACTGGGTTGCCTCCGGGTCCTATAGGGGTGCCTGGGCTGGGTGCATTGCTAGCTGTGGCCGATCCAGCTGAGGGTGACTATCTGTTTTTTGTCAGTGGTGATGACGGAGTTAATTATTTTTCTAAAACAGAGGCGGAACACATACGCCTAACAGAGGAGCATTGTCACGAAAAATGTTTACTTCCTTGACAAAATCCTTATATCAAAAAATCTATTGACAACTATGTCAAGGTTTGGTACAATAATTATCAGCCTTGAAGTAGGCTATGTGGCAAATGTGCCATATACCAGATCTTCGGGCCTACCAGAAATGTCGCACGGGTACAGTTTTAACTAATAGTTATAGCGAAATAGTACATATCAATTTAATCATTAGGTCGACGATGTACCCTGTTCTATTGCGAGAAGAAAGACAGATTATGGTAGAAGCACTTAGTGGTAACACTCGTAGTGCAGGAGAACGATTATCCGTAATCAACATTTTGCCCCTAGGGCAATCAAAACGCCTAAATCGACACTAGTCATTTACGCAACAGTATTTTTGTTTACTATCAGCTTTTTGGCCCTTAGTCACAAAAGCGGGACTATTCTAACAGCATCAGATGAGAGTAAGTCGGCGCCTAGCGAACAGGCGTCTGTTTCGTCTTTATCTAACATCGCTACCGCCGATAAGGTGTCTGCTGATCATTTGACCGCTTCTAGCGCGGTGACTAGTCTAGCTGAAACGGTTGATTTACCTGTTGCTGGTGATTTGAGAGAGGCTACAACAACTCTTCAGATCCAAAAACAGCTATCTCAGACAGATGCAGAGGTTATCAGCAAGCCAGATATCATTCAGCCGGTTACTCGTAGTGGTGGGATAGTTAACTATGTTGTTAAGGAGGGCGAGAGTCTAGCTGATATAGCTGACAAGCATCAGGTGTCTACCCAAACTATTCGTTGGGCTAACGGCATGGCTAGCGAGTCAGTGGAACCGGGTAAAGAGATTTTAGTGCCCACTGTCGACGGAGTAGTTTATACAGTTAAGGGTGGAGACACCATAGAAGATATCGCTTCTAAATACAAGGCTGATGTCGAGCGCATAGTGCTTCACAACGATATCGACTTAGATCAACCGCTAGCTGATGGTTTCAAGATCATCCTGCCAAACGGTGATTTACCGGAGACTGAGAGGCCAGGTTATGTCGCTCCACGACAAAATAGCAACTCAGGCTCCTATGGATATGGCAACATGAGTGGTTCAGTTTCTAGTCGAGCATATGGTTATGGCGGAATGTCATCTGGCAATAGATATTCTGCAGGCAATTGTACTTGGTACGCTTATGAGAGGCGAGCTCAGATAGGTCGGCCAATCGGTGGGCTGTGGGGTAACGCTTATTCATGGGTAGCTAGTGCTAGAGGTGCAGGCTTTGTAGTCAATAACAGCCCAGCAGTCGGCGCAGTTATACAGACATCTTCAGGTGGTGGCGGCTATGGCCACGTAGGTGTTGTTGAGAGGTTTGAGGGTGACAATATGATCATCAGTGATATGAACTATGCTGGCTATAATGTGGTTACTTGGCGATCTATTCCGATGTCTCAAGCTGGTGGATACTTCTATATTCATTGAAATTTCTGCGATGTGAGATATTAAAACCCCGCACTCAGCGGGGTTTTTGCTATACTATAGAGAGAATGTTTATAGATATAGCAAAAGCCAAGATTCGAGCTGGTAAGGGTGGCGATGGGGCGGTTAGTTTTCGTCGCGAGAAGTATATCGATCATGGTGGTCCAGATGGCGGTGATGGCGGCCGGGGTGGTGATGTTGTTTTTCGTGCCACTAAAAACCTTAACACACTACTCAAGTTCCGTTATAAACCTGAGCTAGTAGCCGAAAACGGTCAAGCGGGCGCTAAACGTAACCGCCGTGGTAAATCAGCTGAACCTTTAGTAGTTGATGTGCCTGTTGGCACCTTAGTCTTCCGTGACGAAGTTCAGCTGGCTGATCTGGCTAGCGACGGTCAAGAGGTAGTAATCGCCAAGGGTGGTGACGGTGGCTTTGGTAATGCTCATTTCAAGAGCTCAACCAGGCAGGCTCCAAAAATGGCCGAACTAGGCGAGCCGGGCGAAGAATTTGAGGCGGTGATAGAGCTCAAGTTGTTGGCAGATGTTGGCTTGCTGGGATTTCCTAACGTCGGTAAATCAACCTTTTTATCAGTAGTAACTAACGCTAAGCCAGAGATAGCTGATTATGAGTTTACGACTATTACACCGAACCTAGGAGTAGCAGATATCGACGATGGCAGTATATTGATCGCCGACATACCTGGGCTGATAGAGGGCGCCTCTGAGGGCAAGGGGCTGGGTGATCAGTTCCTGAGGCATGTTGAACGCTCAGCGGTGCTTTTGCATATGATTGACGCTTATGATGATGAGCCGGGAGAAAGCTATCGGATAATTCGTAGTGAGTTAGAGAGTTATAGTCCTGAGTTAGCTAAACGACCAGAGGTCGTGGCTTTAACAAAATGCGAGGGGCTAGATCAAGAGATAATCGCCATGCAGGCTACGGCCATCCAGGGTGTTGCACCCGAGGCCGAGGTGTTGGCCATATCTTCGAGAACTGGTGACGGAGTGCAGGACTTGTTACGGCTACTTCGACGAAAAGTCGAAGCTTATCGAGAATTTGAATTAGAGAGGTTGGCATCGGAGGAAGATTCAGACGATTTGCCAGTTATATCTTTGTCGGATGAGCAACTAGGTAAGACCTGGTGGGTTGAGCGTCAGGGCGACGACTATAGAGTTGGTGGAGAAAAGATCGAGAAATTTGCCCGCCAGACTAACTTCGATCAGCATGAGGGCGTCAACCGTCTCAGGGATATCATGCGAAAGATGGGCATCGCCCATGAGTTGATCAGGCAGGGTGCCGAAGGTAGTAGTCTAATCAAGATAGGCGACTCAGAGTTTACACTGGTGGAACAGTAGTTATGGCGCAGACTTTCTTTTTTTATGACTTAGAGACTTCGGGTCTAGACTCGAGGAGTGATAGGGTGATGCAATTTGCTGGTCAGCGGACTACGCTAGACCTAGAACCTGTGGGCGAGCCAGTCAATGAGCTGATCGCTTTGAGCGACGATACAATTCCTAGCCCTGAGGCGCTGTTGATAACAGGTATAACGCCACAAAAAACTGTCGAAGAAGGGTATACCGAGGCTGAATTTACTAAGAAGCTGGCGAGTGAGTACTTCTCGCCCGATACGATAGTCGTTGGCTACAATAATATTCGGTTTGATGATGAGTTTATTCGCTATTTGCTGTGGCGTAATTTTCATGATCCTTATGAATGGTCTTGGAAAGATGGTCGGAGTAGGTGGGATCTGCTCGACGTAGTACGGATGACTCGCGCTCTAAGACCTAGCGGTATAGAGTGGCCGGTTAACGAAAAGGGTGAGCCGACAAATCGGCTGGAGTTGATCACTAAGCTTAATGGCATATCGCACGAAAGTGCTCACGATGCGTTGAGTGATGTTCAGGCGACTATCGACGTGGCGAGGCTGATTAAACAAAAACAGCCACAGCTATTTGACTATCTTTTTCAGCTGAGGGACAAAAAAGAGCTTAAAAAGATGATTAATCTAGAGAAAAAACAACCGTTTGTTTATGTCAGTGGTCGTTATGAGCAGGCTTTTGAAAAGACGACTGTAGCTTTTCCGTTAACTTCAGCGCCTCACGGTAACGTTTTGGTATATGATTTACGCTATAGTCCGAAGTCTTTTCTGGAGCTGCCTACTGAGGACCTAAGTAAAAGGCTTTTTGCGACTTTTGCAGAACGGCAAGTAGAGGGTTTTGAGGCAGTGCCAGTTAAGCAGTTGCAATATAACAGATGTCCGGCCGTTGCCCCCCTGGCAGTTTTGGATGTCGAAGGCGGCTGGGGGAGGATTGGTTTATCGAGGGGCGAGATTGACGAAAATCTGAAATTATTGCTGGAGCATCCTGACTTTGCCGAGAAAATTAGGTCGGTTTTTGAGGATCGCCCACAGTTAATGGGCAGTGCGACGCCGGAGGCTAGTCTGTATGATGGGTTTTTGTCAGACACTGATAGATTGCGCGTTGAGACTGTTCGTCAAGCCGATGCTCAGAAGCTTGCAGATCTGCATTTGGATTTTCATGACGAGAGATTGCCAGAACTACTGCTACACTATAAGGCGCGTAATTATCCAAAAAGCCTGAGCGAATCAGAAATGACTAGCTGGGAAGAGTGGCGAGCCAGTCGTCTGCATGAGCAGTTGCCAAAAGCCTTGGAGGCTATCGAGAAAGCCAGCAAAGAAGATTTAACAGATACTCAGCAATATATCTTAGCAGAAATTCAGCTTTGGGTAGAAGGTATACTTCCTGAGGAAAATTAGACTGGCAGGGCCATAAATCTTCGAGGGGTCGATATGGCCTGTTGGTGTACTGAGACTTGAGATAAATAATCGCTGATGAGAACTAGATAGACTGTAGATAGTAGGAGTTCTAGACTGCTGATTGTGGCCAGCCATCTGATTTGTCGATTGATTTGCCGTTGGTGCAGTTCACCAAGTGACCCAATGAGTCTCCAGAAGCTGGCTTTGGATATTTTACTGATAAGTATTATTGCGGGGATGAGGGCTATCCAAAAGACTAGCATAGCGAGTGCGGGGATGGTTAGTCCGATGATGGGTATGCGCCCAGCGATAATAAAGACTACAAAAGAGTCAATCATCGTTTTTCCAAATAAAATCACTGCGACGGCGAGCAGTGACCAAATCGCCACCAACCTAGACATATTTAGAACTATACTCTAGGGGGGCAGTATTTGCAAACATGAGCGTAATGTTTTACGGTAAGGTGCTGGACTGGAAAAAAGTATCAAAACTGTGTATAATTGTTTAGCTATGACAGAGGTAATTAGGGTCAGGGGTGCTCGTGAGCACAATTTAAAAAGCGTTGATATCGATATCCCGCGAGATAAATTAGTTGTTATCACTGGTCTTTCTGGGTCTGGTAAGTCTTCCTTAGCTTTTGATACGATTTATGCCGAGGGGCAACGCCGATATGTTGAGAGCCTATCTAGTTATGCTCGGCAGTTTTTGGGCATCATGGATAAGCCAGATGTCGACTCTATTGAAGGTTTGAGCCCAGCGATTTCTATCGATCAAAAATCGACATCTCGTAACCCGCGATCAACTGTCGCTACAGTAACTGAGATTTATGACTACTTGCGCCTTTTGTTCGCTCGAATCGGCGTTCCACACTGTCCAGTATGTGGCAAACCGGTAGCTAGGCGGACTATGGACGCAATTGTCGGTGAAATTGATAAAGTGTATCAAGGCAAGCGGATTTTGATTCTCGCTCCTATTGTCAAGAGTAGAAAGGGTGAGTTTGCTCACATCCCTGAGCAATATAGACGTCTTGGTTATGCCAGGGTGCGGGTTGATGGAGTGGTCTATGCTTTGGATGAGTTTCCAGAGTTGCAGAAGAGCTATAAGCATGACATTGAGTTAGTAGTTGATAGGCTGATATTGGCTAATGATATGATTTCACGGCTAACTCAAAGCGTTGAACAGGCGCTTGAAATAGGACAGGGCGTCGTTGAGGTTCTTGACGTTGATGTGAATGAGGTCGGGGTGTATTCTCAGCGCTATGCTTGTGTAGATCATCCCGAAGAGGAGATACCAGAGCTTGAGCCGAGACTGTTTAGTTTTAATGCACCTCAGGGGGCTTGTCCAGTCTGCACAGGGCTAGGCAGCCGACTGGAGGTTGATCCTGGTTTAGTGTTTAATAAAAACTTAACTTTAGCTGAGGGTGCAATTCGGCCGTACAATAGGGTTAATGCCGATGCTTGGTATTTGAAAAGGCTGTCAGCTGTCGGTGAGGTTTATGGCTTTGATGTTCGAACGCCTGTTAAAGATTTGCCTGCAGAGGTGATCGAAAAAATACTTTATGGCACTAAAAATCAGCAATACAGGATGGACCTCGGTAGTGGCAAGCACTATATGGCGACATATGAAGGCATAATCCCAAATCTAGAGCGTCGGTGGAGAGAAACAGATAGCGATTTTATGCGTAAAGATATCGAGCGCTTTATGCGAGAAAGAAAGTGTTTTTCCTGTAAAGGAGCACGCTTAAAGCCGGTAGTTTTGGCAGTAACCGTTCATGGTCTAAATATCATGGAGATTTGTGATTTGGATGTCGATAACGCGTTTGATTTGTTCAAAAATAAACTGCCTCTAACTGAAAGAGAGGCTGAGATTGCTCGGCTAATCATCAAAGAGATTTCAGAGAGACTTGGTTTTATGAGCAACGTCGGTCTGAACTATCTAGAATTAGGTCGATCAGCCAATACTTTAAGCGGTGGAGAGGCTCAGCGGATACGCCTGGCAACGCAAATCGGATCGGGTTTGCAGGGGGTACTTTATGTCCTAGACGAGCCGTCTATCGGTCTACATCAGAGGGATAATGATAGGCTGATCTCTACGTTAAAGCGATTGCGTGATCTGGGCAATACTGTGTTAGTTGTTGAGCATGACGAAGATACGATTCGTCAAAGCGATTTTTTGGTAGATATGGGGCCGGGTGCTGGATCTAGCGGTGGTCGGGTAGTGGCTATGGGCACTCCAGACGAGGTAGCCAAGGTGTCAACCAGTATAACTGGTCAGTATCTTAGTGGCACTGCAAAGATAGTGACGCCTACTAGGCGGCGTAAGGTAGATAAGGATCGGCTGCTGATTGTGCGTGGAGCTCGGGAGAATAATTTGAAGAATATTGATGTAACTTTCCCTCTCGGACTATTGACTGTTGTTAGCGGAGTTTCAGGCTCAGGTAAGTCCACTCTGGTTAACGATATATTAGCCAAAGAATTAGCGGGCAGGTTAAATCGATCGACGGTTGTGCCTGGTGAGCATGATAGAATCGACGGTTTAAAAAATCTCGACAAGGCAATAGCCATCGATCAGTCACCAATTGGCAGGACTCCTCGGTCAAATCCAGCGACTTATACAGGGATTTTTACACCAATCCGAGAGTTGTTTGCGTCAACTCCAGAGGCAAATGTTCGTGGCTATAAAGCAGGTCGTTTCAGCTTTAACGTCAAAGGTGGTCGTTGTGAACATTGTC
>CAZAOX010000015.1:12148-13073 GCA_964486985.1 uncultured Candidatus Saccharibacteria bacterium | reverse complement strand
ATTAGAACATAGGGAGAGATAATTATGAAAAATGCGATTCTAATACACGGGAAAGCTAACAAAAAAGAATATTTAGACTCTAATATATCCTCGGAGAGCAATTCTCATTGGTTTCCCTGGCTACAAAAACAGCTTCTCACCAACAATATATCAACGCAAACACCAGAAATGTTCGAGGCTTGGCGACCAGACTATCATATCTGGTCAAAGGAGTTTGAAAAACATGAAATTGGGCCAAACACAATTTTAGTAGGGCATAGTTGTGGTGGGGGATTTATAATTCAATGGCTTAGCCAGCACAAAGAGGTCAAAGTTGACAAAGTTATTTTAGTCGCTCCGTGGCTCGGACCAGATGATAGTTATACAGGAGAGGACCGTCCGATTGGTGGGTTTTTTGATTTCGAGATAGACCCCAATATCATAAACCGCGTAAGGTCATTAACTATTTTTAATTCTGACAACGACATGAAAGAGGTTCATGGAGCAGTATCATCTATTCGCCAGACTATCCCTCAGGTTAACTATCGGGAATTTACTAACTACGGCCATTTTTGCTACAAAGATTTGAGAACTGAAGCCTTCCCTGAACTGCTTGAAGAAATCCTAAAAACGCCACAGGAGGCTACTACACAATGAATCGTCTAGAAAAATTAGAGCGAAAAGTTCGCGAGCTATACGAGCAAAAGAGCCCAAATCGGGAAATCTGGGCAGAGTGGTTATATAAATATCATGTTTTCCTAGTTAAAAATGAGGCTAAAAAGCTAGCCGAGCGTTTTGGCGTGAGCCCTGAACTGCCTCAAGCCGCCGCTATCTTGCACGATATCGCAGATGCGAAGATGGGGCGATTCGCCGAAAGCCACAGAGAGGAAAGCCTAAAGATAGGCAAATCATTACTAGACCAAACAGGATTTTCAGAAGACGAGAT
>CAZAOX010000015.1:0-12138 GCA_964486985.1 uncultured Candidatus Saccharibacteria bacterium | reverse complement strand
CATCGTAGATGATGCTATCGCACTTCACGGATGTCGCGACGGCCAATCACCAAATACAGACGAAGGAAAAATCATGGCCACAGCCGATGCAGTAGTTCACCTACAAACAGATTTTTACATACACGCCACCTGGGCATCATACAAATCCAGAACTCTCGAAGAAACTAAGCAATGGGTACTCTGGAAAATTAATCGAGATTTTTACGAAAAAATCCAATACGATGAAATCCGCATGGAAGTTGAAAATGACTACCGCGACCTACTCAGAGTTTTCTCAAGATAAGCGTTTTGTGATGTATAATATACCTTGGATAGGTATATCATCATGGATCCAAAAAATAACCAACATCAACGAGGACAGTCAGTTAAGCCAGGGGATAGGCCTGGTTTTTCGTCGAGTTCAGCCACTACAGATCAACCCAGCCCTCAACAGGCAACTGCAGACTTAATCCGTGGGCAACTTGATAGTATATATGCCGGAGGTAGTAGTGAGAACACACCCCATACCACACCTGCACCACAACAAACCGCTAACGTAGTAATTGAGAATAACACCCTCAGCCAATCAACTAACCCTCAAACCCCAGTCTCGCAACCAAACGATTCCGACGATAATACCTCCATATCCGATAATACTCCGCCTAACCATCATGGCTTACGAACAGCGCCTCCTGAGCCCATGGACGACGAGGCTGGCCAAGACAAGCAAAAAAACAGCTCTGAAACCTCCACCTACCAAAGGACTATGGATACCAACCTCCAACCACAGCAACCGACCAAAGAGCAGTGGCAACAATACCATAGCGCTTGGCAAAGATATTATCAGTTGTATTATGAACGCTATTATCTCAACAGTCTCGCTAAGCAACAAGAAATCGAAGCAATCGACAAAGAAAATCCGCAAGATCAGCAACCAAAAACTATAGGCTCAGCTACTGAATCTCAAACGATCTCCCAAAAAGAAGCCATGAAGGAGCTAAGAGAGAGCATTCGCCAAAAAGTCATTGAATCATCAGAAAAAGCTAAAAAATCACGACACTTTAAACCGATACTCGCTGGAATCGGCGTACTGCTAATATTTGCCTTCCTGCAATACAACACAGTCCTCATGGGAGCAGTCGCTGCCTATGTCAGCCCTGGAAATATCGACCCTCAAAACATCATCGTTGATACATCGCTCAGCACTGATGTTGACCCAGAGCCTCGGATGATTATCCCGAAAATTAATGTCGACGCCCCAGTAGTTTACGGTATCGGCCCAGACCATAACTCTCAGATGGAAGCTATGAAAAGCGGCATCGCTCACTTTGCCATATCTGGAGCAAATGCTGTGCCAGGTCAAAATGGCAATGCAGTATTTGCGGCCCACTCGAGCAATGACGTTTTTGCCTCTGGGGACTATAAATTTATCTTTGCCCAAAATGAAAAACTGACCAAAGGCGATGTCATCTATATGAATTATGAGAGCAAACGATACACCTACGCCATCACCTCGATGGAAGTCGTTTTGCCAAGTGAAGTCTCTAGAGTCCAAGTCGGCAACGACAAGCCGATGCTGACCCTCATCAGCTGTGTACCGCTCGGAACCGCACAAAAGCGCCTATTAGTCTTTGCCGAACAGATAAATCCCGATCCAAATAGCGCCACCGAAGCCTCCGAAGCAGATGAAGGCACGCCAAGCACTGAAAGCATACCCGGCCAACCAGCACCGAGTATCTTCGAAAGGCTCTTTGGCGCTCGCCGTTAACTACTTACTGTCATCTGGAGGCGCATCAGATCAACGCCTCCGTGATTGTTCGCTACAAGACTATATATATATTTCAGATCAGTCGTCAATACAACGTCGTACTTCTCATCAGCGGCCATTAAACGATTATTGTTGGCGCCATCAAACTCCTCAATTGACAACATACCCTCACTGTCGATCTGCCACAGGTAATGGCTATTTAGCCACTGTATATTATCTTTTTGATATTTCCTGAGGTTTCGATGGTGCTTTTTTAGCTCAAGATCATAACTCGTAAATCTCGCATCGTTTTCACCGACGATGAACCGTCCGCTCGGACTGATCTGTAGATTTTCGACAAAATGACTAGTTTTTATCTGCTTTGGAGATTTAAGCAACAGATTGCGAGATGAATCAACGCTTGACAGAGATCCGCGGTAAATGTTCATCGTCTTGCCGTCGCTGACAACCAGGGTGTCGGTGTTGAAATACCTTGAAACTCGAACCTGGAGACTATCGGCTTGCACAGCAGGGGCAGTTAGTACAGGGACTGGGGCATCCCATCCTTTCCGCCAAATACCAGCGATAACCTCATCGGAAGATTTACTGATGTATGTCAGCGTATCTATTCCATATGAGTCAAACCTAACCACGCCACTCAACAAAGGCTTCGAGATCGATCCGTTGCCCAGGCCCACTCGGCGCACATCACCCGTATCTTGAAGTATATAAATATCTTTACCGCCTGTATAGCGAATATCATGGATTGGCAAACTCACCAGAGTAGTTATGTTAATCAAAGTATTCGGATCTTCACGATCAAACCATAGCCACTCCACAGCATCCGAAGAGCCATTAGAGGTTTTGTAGCTATGCTCCAAAATTATATATCTACCAGCGTCAGCCCACCTTGCGATAGTCAAATCATGCCCGCTCACTGTAGACTCGCCAAAATCTCCCGCCAATCTCGACATATCTATGGGATATTCCAATACTTTTGGCCGCTGGCTATTGCGAAAGTCTACCAGTGTTAAAAATGGTGCGCCCTCCTGATCATTAAATATTCCGGCACCAAACCGACGATCTGGAGAAACCTCAAATTGTTGCAGCCCAGCTAAGTGCGCTTCCGTATCGATATTTTTCTCAATAGGCACCAACAGGGGATAGTCGAGCCAGGTTACCGTACCCGCCTTGATACTCAACGTTTTCCACCACTCGACATAACCATCTAGTTGTAGATTAAAGTCATGCTCACCAGGTAAAACCATATTTTTTGTGCCAGTTTTCTCATAAGCCTGCCCATCTATTAATACCCTTGCGCCTCTTGGTGATGAGTTAAATTGAACCAATCCAGTTTGCTCGACTTGCTTAGTGAAAAAATTAAACCGATACCCTAGGATGAGGGAGATTAACACGGCCACCAGTGTGACAGCTGTCACACTCATCAAAGAATAAATTGATATTCGTCGAATTATTTCTTTTTTACGAGACCTATGTCGATTCATAATATAAGAGGTAGTATACCATAAAACGGTATCTTGCAAAAGGAAGAATAACGCTGTATATTGTTTAGTATAAGCACAATATATCGTATTGGAGCTATTCATCACCGAGAACTGAATAGGGGGACATATCAAAGTGAGAGTTAATGACTACGTAATCATCAATGGTCGAGCATATGACACTATTACTGGTTTGCCCGTAGACAACATATCTATAGAAAACCAACCTACTCAACAGCAAATTGTGGCCGAAGAGCCAACACTAGCTAGCATAGTTAGAGGGGTGACCACACCAAGCGTCCACCAGACTCCTCAGCACTCGAGCACATTAAGCCGACGCTACGTCAAAAAACCAAATCAAATTGCTACCGAAAAGACACAACTCGCCAAGGCCCCTATAGTAGCTAACTACTCTCCAGTTCACGTAGAAAACCTATCCGCAGAAAAGTCTCCAGAAGTTGAAAAATTTGTACCCATCCAGGTAAAAACCCCTCAAATGACTAGTCAAGATAGGCCGGCAACAGCTCACCCCATGACGCAAAGGGCTGCCGGTCGTGCATTAGACATTAATTCACCTCAAAAACAGCGAAACCTCGCCAGACAAAAATTCGACCTACAGGCTCATCAGCAGATGCAACGGTCCAGTGCGGCCACCCCTAAGCCCGCGATAACCCTCAAAAACGAAGCTATTCATGAAGCGATGAACCGAGAAGTCTCATCAAGCAAGAGGCAACGTGCCAAAAAACAATCTTCTAGGAAATTTTCAAAGTTTTTGGCTTTTGCTTCATCTGGATTAGCAATACTAGTCTTAGCGGGCTATATGACGTATCTAAATATGCCGAATCTTTCTATCAAAATGGCCGCCGTCCAATCCGGCGTTAACGCCAAATATCCTGGCTATCAGCCTGACGGATATGCCCTAAACGGGCCAATCACCTTCAAAAACGGTGAAGTCAGTATGCGCTTCGCCTATGCAGACGGCAACCGCTATTTTAAGATCACTCAAAAAGCCAGCAATTGGGACTCCTCAGCGGTTAGGCAGTTTGTCGATGATAAGGCCGATGATTCTGTCGCCACCACTATCGATGGTCTAACAATCTTCACGTACGGTAGTAATGCCACCTGGGTCAATAGTGGTGTTCTCTATACGGTAGAAGGTGACGCGCCCCTCTCAAGTAGCCAAATTCACAAAATTGCTACAAGTATGTAGGCACATTTTTAGCTGTCCTTACATTGTAGCACATTAGATTAATTTTGTCAAGTTTAAATTATCTTGTTATACTATCATCTATGACTACTCGTACTCGTTTTGCGCCAAGTCCAACGGGGTTTCTCCATGTTGGTGGCATCAGGACCGCACTTTTTGCCTATTTAGTGGCGAAACAGCAAGGCGGTCAGTTTGTTATGCGCCTTGAAGACACAGATCAAAATAGGGAAGTAATCGGGAGCCGTGAGCACCTGATTGCTAGTTTACTGGCTCTGGGACTAGACTTCGACGAGGGACCAGGCAAAGGAGGTAACTTCGGCCCCTATGTTCAATCCGAACGCCTTGATATCTATAAACATTGGGCCAACTACCTGATAGAGCAGGGTAGGGCTTATGTAGACCCTTATAGTCCTGAGGAGTTGCAACTATTCCGCGAGCAAGATCAGAAGGCAAAGCGTGCTTTTCTTTATCGCAATTATCGCCCAGATAACCCGCCGGTTTGGGACGGCACCATGCCACTTCGTTTCAAATCTGAACCGAAAAGCTACACTTATGTCGATAAAGTTATGGGTGAGGTAACGACAGATTCTGGGGTGGTTGACGACTTTATTCTCATCAAATCTGATGGCTATCCGACCTACAACTTTGCACACATCATCGACGATATGTTGATGGAAATTACTCATGTCATCCGCGGTCAAGAATTTATATCCAGCATGCCGAATTTTCTTAATTTGTATGAGGCCTTAGGCTTTGATATCAAAGGCGATGGCCCAGGTAGAGCGCTACCAACTTTTGCCCACGTGCCACACATCATGAATCAACAAGGCAACAAAAAACTCAGTAAGCGAGATGGTGCCACAGATGTACTTGACTACATAAATGCCGGGTTTTTGCCAGAAACCCTAGTTAGTTTTATCGCAACACTCGGCTGGAATGACGGCACAGAACAAGAAATATTCTCCAAGGGTGAGCTTATCGAAAAATTCAGCCTCGAGAGAGTTCAGCGAAGCGGAGCAAGGTTTGATGAAAAGAGACTCCTCTGGATGAACGGCCAATGGATCCGCCGGCTGGAAGCAGATAATCTTTATGAGAGAGTGAAAGGACGATGGCCAAAATCTGCCAGTAGTCACGATGACGAATATAAATTAGCTGTTCTACGGTTAGTCCAAGATAGAATTAAGACCTTAAACGAACTGCCGATGATGAGCCGCTACTTTTTCGAAGAACCGCCAATTGACATGTCACTCATCTCCGATAACAAACAGCTAAATAAACTCGGCCTAGATGAACTTAAAAAGATTCAAGAAGTAGCCTGCTCAGAGTTATCTAAGGTCAACGACTGGTCAGCAGATAGCATCCAAACTTGCTTAAATGAACTGCTTGATATAACTCAGCAAAAACCTGCCATTGTGTTTGGCTTGATTCGAATTTTGACGACTTGGGCGCCTTTTAGTCCACAGTTAAGCGATACTTTAGCGCTACTCGGTCGTGAACGCTTCCTTGAGCGTCTATCTCGACAATTGTAGCTACCTGCCACATAACGCCTATGCTATAATAATCACCATGAACGATGGTACAGCTCCTCAGATTACTCGCAAAACTAAGATAAAAAAATGGATCATCCAGCATCGGCTATCTATCATCATAATTAGTGGTGCCGTTATCGCTACTGTTGGCTTTTTGATCACTATCTACTCAACAAAACCTGCCCCCCAGGTATCGGTTCCAAAAGTAAAGCCTAAAGTTGCTGAGAAGTACTACTCACCACTAACAGGCAGTCAAGTCGACAGTTTAGAGTCGACAAAACAGGCTGTAACCGCCGTCATGATCGAAAATTCACCAGACGCCAGACCTCAGTCGGGCCTCAAGCAAGCTGGAGTAGTCTATGAGACAGTAGCAGAGGGAGGCATCACTCGCTTTATCGCTATTTACCAGCAAGAGAAACCACAAGTAGTTGGGCCGGTGCGTAGTTTGCGAATTTACTACCTAGACTGGGCTGCCCCATATCAAGCATCTATCGTCCATTTTGGGGGTAGCTACAACGCCCTATCTGAAGTCGGCAATGGAAATTATCGTGACCTAGATTTACCACAACACAGTGATAGCCACTGGCGAGCTGGCGACCGAGTAGCTCCACACAACGCTTATACTAGCTTCGAAAAATTAGACGCCGTCAACTCTAGGCAAGGCTATAAAACTTCAGAATTCACCAGCTTTAAGCGAACAGATGGCAAACCCGCAAAAGAACCCGACGCAACAAATATCAACGTCAATTTTAGTAGCGACACCTTCAATACTAGCTACACCTACAACGCAGAGTTAAACAACTACTCTAGAAACCTAGCAGGTGAGCCTCATCATGACCGAGAAGAAGGGCAGATAACACCAAGCGTAGTTGTGGTACTCAAAGTTGGCACCCAATCTCGTGGGGGACCCGATGGATATGAAGACATCATAACGACAGGTGAGGGGCAAGCCTATATTTTCCAAAATGGCACCGTTAGGGAAGTTATTTGGCAAAAAGGTGATCGAAGCGAACCCCTAAGATTGGTTGACGGCGAAGGAAAAGATATTAGCTTAATCCGCGGTCAGACCTGGATTGGCGCTATAACTGAGCGTGGCAGTGTGTCATGGCAGTAAAATCAGACTCCAAGTCCATAACTGACTACCGGAAGTACTACCAAAAAACCCTATCGCAACTTATCCTCATGGTATCAGCGCTAGGGGCGCTAAGCGTGGGCGGACTTCTGCTTTTGGTAGAGGTTTTGTCGTGGCATGACCCAATATTCTGGGCTTTAATTTTAGCCTTGTTTATCGTTAATTTAAGCCTCTTTCGAGGACTAATGTCTATCGTCTCATCACCAGTAGAGGACCTCCTGGCAGCACTAGCCCATAAGATTGGTGAACCCTATATACACAAACCTCCAAATCCTAATTCTAAAAATTACCAAAATACAGGATTTAAATTGGCCCTACAATCTATCTATGATTCGTCTACAGAACTAGCCGTTGATTCAAAAAAGGACTCAGAGGACGAAGTCAGCACCAGCGCTCTATCTCTCCTCAACCACACGAGTTGTGGCATAGTGTTGCTAGACTCAAACAAAGAAATCCTATATGCAAATACCGCTGCTCCAATTAGCCACGACACATCAGATAAGCCCTTTTTGGCGTTAGATTTTATCGATGATATAAATATAACAAACTGGCTGACAAGCTTGGAGGAAAAAACTATCCGCTCTGAAAGACGCTGGGCCAGAGTGGGCACCGACTCAAGATTAATAAAAAAGCAACGATTTTACGACATTGTCGCCTCATATGAAAAAGGAGCTAGCGCAGAGACAATTTTGATTTTAATTGACCAGTCAGAGCGATACCTGCCAGAGGAAGAGGATCTAGATTTTATAGCCTTTGCAGCTCATGAGCTTCGAGGACCTATCACAGTTATACGAGGCTACCTGGATACGCTGTCATCGGAAATGGCAGACAGACTAAGAGATGACGAGCCTGAATTGCTCACCAGACTAAATGTATCAGCGAATAAATTATCTGGCTACATAAGTAATATTCTTAATGTCGTCAAGTTTGACAGACATCATTTGCAAGTCCATCTCCATGAAGACAGTATATCTAGCATCTATAAACTTATAGCTAACGACATGCAACTTCGTGCACAAGCGCAATATCGACTATTGAACGTGAATATACCCGATAACCTGCCACCTATAGCAGCCGATAGGTCCAGCATAACTGAGGTGTTCAGTAACCTAATCGATAATGCTATCAAATACAGCTTTGAAGGTGGCGCAGTGACAGTCTCCGCTACTGTTAAGGGTGACTTCGTAGAAGTGTCTGTGGCGGATAATGGTATAGGCATACCCGCCAATGTTGTGAAGAATATTTTTCGAAAATTTTATCGTTCGCACCGATCCAGAGACGCTGTAGCGGGATCTGGAATCGGCCTTTACCTATGCAAAGCCTTAGTTGAATCACACGGCGGTTTCATTGGCGTACAAAGTCGCGAAAATCATGGTTCAATCTTTACTTTTTCATTGCCAATTTATGCTACCGTTGCCGACAAGCTACTAGAAGACGGCCAAATGAATCAAAACCTTATCAGGCGCGATGGCGGCTGGATTAATAACCACTCAATGTACAGGAGATAAAATATGAGCCAAACAGTAACTAATTCCATAAAGACCATCCTATGCGTAGAGGACGATAGGCTGATAGGCGAAATGTACGTTCGTAGCCTAGAAAAAGCAGGGTACACCGTTGACTGGCTAGTAGACGGTGCAGACGGTCTGGTAGCAGCACGAAACAAACAATACGATCTAATCATCCTGGACCTCATGCTCCCCGAAAAGCAAGGCGGGCAAATACTCGAAGCTCTTCGCAATGAAACCGTCGACCTAATCCCAGAATCCAAAGTGTTGATTTTGACCAACTTCGAACAAAACGATGCCGATCGCGAAAACCTACTGAAGCGAGCTGATGGCTACTTTATAAAAGCGGACATAACTCCGAGAAAATTACTAGAAGTTATAGAAGAACTGGGTAGTATTGATGGCACTAATTCGTAGAGAGCTACCAAAGTAAAATACCTATCATCTGATGGGTATTTTACTTTGGTGAGTTTCTACGCCCACGCTAGAACCTATTTTAGCACGAAGCGTTGGGGCTTCGCTGGGGCGACTAAGGCCGCCCGTGCTTCGCACGAATTATTTGAGGTTCTTTATTCTCATTACTCCCTTGATAAGCTTTTCATATTTCTGCTTATCAATTTTAGTTTTCAAAGTAAATTCGTCAAGCTCTTTGCCAAGAGACATATTTTGTTCAGCCTTGAACTTACGAATCTCATCAATAGCGGCCATCGCCTCATGAAAGTCGCTTATATCAATCTGCTCCTCGGTAGTTTCAACCTCCGGCCACTGGCTGAGGTGTATGCTTTTGCTGTCATTATTTTTTCGGTAGAGTTGTTGATATATTTCCTCTGTAATAAACGGCATGATGGGTGCATACATCTTGAGAACCGTAAGGACAACTTGTTTGAGCGTCGCCGCTGCGGCTGCTTTTGAGGCTACACTATCACCAAACAAGCGGTACTTTATAAACTCAACATAATAATCGGTGAACTTCGACCAGAAAAAACTATCGAGCGTGTCGCGTGCACGACTGTAGGCATATTCGTCAAATGCCAACGTTACTTGTTTTATCGTTTTATTCAGCTCTTCTAAAATCCAAACATCAGCATGCTCAAGCTCGCCATCGGCGGCACTATTGATGTGCATTTCAAGAAAACGCCCGACATTATGTAGCTTCACGGCCGTCTTATGCCCCATCTCGACTTCTTTGGTGCTAAAGCGGAGATTTTGCCCCAGTCGTGCACCGGTCGCCCAATAACGAATAGCGTCAGCACCATATTTCTCGACTAGTTCTTGTGACGGTACGTAATTACCAAGCCGTTTTGATAATTTGCGTCCATCTTCGGCGAGTCCATGTCCCGAAATCATAATATCCTGGAATGGTAGCTCGCCGTTTTCGTAATACCCGCGAACAATCGAATAAAAATCCCATGTGCGGATAATCTCGAAAGCGTTGGGACGAAGGGTTGCAGGATAGAGACGTTTTTGCATCGTTTCATCATCAACAAGACCGGCAATAATCTGCGGAGATAACGAAGAGGTTGCCCATGTGTCGAGCACGTCATGTTCGGGCAGCAGGTCGTCTTTGCTATAGCCCTTTGGTGTGTACTGTGAGGGGTCAACGGGTAGTTCGCTGAGATCCGGTAATACAGGTACACCAGTCTTTCTGTCATACCATACAGGAATAGGCACGCCATAATACCGCTGGCGAGAAATACACCAATCCCAGTTAAGACCATTCACCCAATTCTCGTAGTCGTTATAGCGATTTTCGGGATACCACCGTATCTGCTTGCCAAGCGTGCGCCATGTGTCTTTTTGGTCAGTAATTTTTATAAACCACTGCTCGCTGGTGACATATTCAATTGGTGTTTCGCACCGCTCATGAACATTAACCGTCTGTTCAATTTTTTCAATTTTCTTGACGACGCCTGCTCCTTTTAAGTCGGCTACTATCTGCTTTTTAGCCTCCGCAATCCCCAGGCCTTTGTATATGCCTGCGTTGTCATTCATGCGTCCGTTAGGGTCAAGAATGTACTTTTTATTATCGCCCGGAATGGGGTGTCTGGTTTCCCAGTCCAAAAATTGTGCGTCGCCACTGCTGCAATAATACACCACGCCAGTACCGAACTGCGGGTCAATCTTTTCATCAGTCGTCAAGGTGATTTCTGCACCCGTGAGGGGCATAGTGATGGTCTTGCCAACAAATTGCTTATAGCGTTTGTCGTCAGGGTGTACCGAAATACCAACGCACGATGGATACATCTCAGGTCGGGTCGTCGCAAAGGTTAATTCACCACCATCAACTGGCACTTCGATATAAACAAACTCAGTGTCTCGTTTCATGTCCTCAAGGTCGGCTTGTGCGAGTGTCGTCTGGCAGTGAGTACACCACATGACTGGCTTTTCGGCTCGATATATGTATCCTTTACGATACAGGTCAATGAAAGATTTTTGAGCCGTAAACTGCGAGTGTGTATCGATGGTGCTGTAAGTGTAGTCCCAATCAACAGAAATACCCAAATCTTGCCACAGTTTCCGGTAGGTTTCGGCTCCTTTTTGTGTTTCTTCAAGGCACAGTTTTACAAATTCCGGTCGAGTGATTTTACTTTTATCTACCTTGTACTTTTTCTCAACAAAACGTTCGGTTGGCAGGCCATTATCGTCAAATCCCATCGGATAATACACGTTGAAGCCGCACATGCGTTTGTAACGCACGATAAACTCGGCTTGGGCGTACGACATGATGTGTCCGGCGTGCAAATGATCGGCCGAAACATAGGGCGGTGGTGTATCGACGACATAGAGAGGTGCTTTACTAGCCGTATCAAAACAAAAAGCTTTTTCGGCTGTCCAAAAAGCTTTCCACCTTTCTTCTATATCGTGTGCGTTGTATTTCATCACTCGCCCCTTATTTGGTTACATAAAAATCCCTCGGCTTGCACGGGTCGAAAGACTCATGCAAGCCGAGGGACGAATTACTTCGTGGTACCACCCTGGCTTCTGTCTATGTGTTGCCATATAGACACTCGTGAGCCGTCCATCGGACGGTTCGAAACTATGATAACGGAGTTTTGCCGTCGGGTTCTATTTTTTGCCCTCGATATGCTCAAGAGCAAATTTCTTCCCGCCACTCACTGGCGACTTCCTTGTTTATATACAAGACCAGGTCAAAGCGTTTATATAGATAATAACAGATACCGATGAGTTTGTGAACCTCAAATAATTCGTGCGAAGCACGGGCGGCCTTAGCCGCCCCAGCGAAGCCCCAACGCCTCTACTGCTTTAGCAGTAGTCGAACCATCAGAAAAACCCTTTTCAATTTCTAAAAAATCTCGGCGGGGGGAAATCTAAAAAAATAAGGCAAAGGGTCTTTTCTGGTGGGGCGAGCGGGCAGACTTGCCCGCAGGCGTTGGGGCTGAGCTTCAACACTTCGTGCTAAAATAGGTTCTAGCGTGGGCGTAGAAACTCACCAAAGTAAAATACCCATCAGATGATGACCACCGGGAAGGTTGCTAAAGCAACCGCCACTCGTTCACAAAAATGAGCTAGCTC
>CAZAOX010000014.1:0-13215 GCA_964486985.1 uncultured Candidatus Saccharibacteria bacterium | reverse complement strand
ATAATCCTGCTCCTCAACCGCCTGATCTATCTGCCTGGCGACTCGCTTAATCTGCCTATTGTAGCGTTGCCTCCTTGACGGCAAAGGAGCTATCTCTGACCGAAGTAGTGCAGCCGCTTCATCGACCACATCTATGGCCTTATCTGGAAGTCGACGATCTGTTACGTATCGTTGTGCCAATTCGACCGCTCGCCTCAAAACATCGTCACTCAGTCTAACTCGGTGATGCTCAGCCAATCGACTAGCTAGCCCCCGCACCATAGCTACCGTTTCATCAACAGTTGGCTCATCTACAACGACAGTTTGAAAACGACGACTCAGCGCAGCATCTTTTTCGATGTATTTGCGATATTCATCAAATGTAGTCGCCCCTATTAGACGAATCTCACCCCTCGCTAGACTTGGCTTCAGTACATTGGCAGCGTCAACCGAACCTTCAGCCGACCCAGCTCCAACCAGTAGGTGTAGCTCGTCTAGAAAAACAATTATCTCAGGATGCTTCTTCAGAACATTTAGAACTTTCTGAATTCTCTCCTCAAACTGACCTCTATACTTTGTCCCAGCAATCATCGCCACTAGATCAAGTTGCAGTATTCGCTTATTACTCAAAAAGTCAGGCACCTTCCCCTCTGCAACCCTCTGAGCCAACCCTTCAGCCACCGCAGTCTTACCAACACCAGGCTCCCCGATGAGGGCCGGATTGTTCTTGCTACGTCGACCGAGTATAGTGATCATCCTCTCGATTTCTTTATCCCTACCGATCACTGGATCTAACTGCCCCTTAGTAGCTTTATCTGTCAAATCAGTACTAAACCTCTCGAGCAATCCTACTTGCTTAGCCTTTTCTTGACCAGACTGGTTGAACGATTCATGTTGTTGCCTGTTAAATACTCTTTCGAGGTCGCCCCTCAAACTATCGATATCAACATTCATATTCTTCAGCAATCTTGTCGCTCTTGACTCATCAATAGCCAAGATGCTGTAAACTAAATGTTCCGTACCGATGAACTCCTGCCCAAATTCCATCGCCACCTCCCAGGCAGTCCGGACCGCTAGCAAGACGTCTCTTCCGACACCTTTGCTAACCTTAGCCACTACAAGTGCTTGAGGAGTCAAACTCAGCGCCAACTCTGCTCTATCTAGAGTCACTCCACAGTCAGCCAACACCTTGGCGCCTAGTGATGAATTTTGCGCTAAAACACCCAGCAGTAAATGCTCCGTATCAACAAACGGGCTATCACTTATACGAGCGACAACTGCCGCGCGCTCTAAGCTAGACCTAGCTGTATCAGTTAGTCGATGTTCAAGCTCTGAAAAATCATTCGGCATATTATTTCGCCCTCCACCCAGATTGTTTAAATTATATCAACCTGTGCTTCCAGTTTACTAAATATTAGCACTCAAGGCAATAGAGTGCTAATATCCGTGCTCTTCCTTTTATTCTGTCGCCTCTTCGACAGCGCTCATCAAGCTATCTTCGATATTCTTGCGAGGCTTAGCCGCAGGCTTTGTAGTCGCCTTTACTTCGATATCGATCTCATGCTCTACCAATCTAGACGCCAAGCGCACATTCTGTCCCGCACGACCGATAGCTATCGACTGCTGATCTTCACTCACGAAAACCGTCGCTCTTTTAGCCTCTTCGTCAACAGTCACGCTGATAACCTCTGCTGGGCTCATAGCACTAGCGATAAATGTCGCCACGTCCTCATCATATGCGATGATATCGATCTTCTCTTGATCGCCGATCTCATTCATCACCGCCTGAACACGAGTACCATGACCGCCCACAAACGTACCAACTGGATCAATCCCCGGCAGAAGTGAAACTACTGCTAGCTTAGTTCGCCTACCAGCCTCACGAGCAATTTTTCTAATCTCAACAGCACCAGTCTCCATCTCAGGAACTTCCTGGCTGAACAGATGACGGATAAACTCTTCGCTACCCCTGGTCAATATCAACTGAGGTCCGCGACCTTCGCGTTCAATGTCTTTGATCAAAACCTTTACACGACGACCGATGCCATAGTATTCACCCGGAATCTGCTCGCTCTGGGGCATGATACCGACAGCCTTGCCGATCTCTATTCGAACAACCTTAGGCTCAACACGTAGTATCGTGCCAGTTACAACCGTGCCAATTTTGTCCTCAAACTCAGCCAAGACCACCTCTCGCTCAGCTTCGCGCAATCGCTGCAAGATAACCTGTTTTGCAGTTTGAGCCGCCACACGGCCAAAACTAGTTACCTCATGAGTCTCCTCTATGACACCTTCGAGTTCAGCATCTTTCTTGATCTTTTTAGCGTCTTCAAGAGATATCTGGTTAATCTCATTTTCAACTTCTTCGACGATCTCCCGCACAACATAAACAGTTGCCGATCCGTCATTAACGTTCAAAGTAGCCCTAACAACTTGCTCTTTTTCACCATTATCACGTCGCCAAGCAGCCGCAATCGCCTGCTCGATAACATCCATCACCGTTTCTTCTGGTAAATTCTTTTCTTCTGCGATCGTCTTAACGGCCAATGTCAGTTGTTTGATATTTAAATCGTCCATTTTATAATTTCTCCTTTTTACTAAAAATTTAAACCTTCTAGATGAAAAACTCCGACCTTTCGGCCGGATCTCTAGTTGATATTTTCGCACCTTATCAACTCTCCTAGAGTATAGCACACCTCATGCCGTTTTGTCAATAGGCTCGTCAAATTTGCCAGCCCGTAACTCCTCCCGAAGGCGCATCCATATCTTGCCCAGCTCATTGCGACCATCGCGCTTCGGACCCCAGCCCCAAAAGTCATCCTTAGGCGAATCTTCGACAATCTCCAAATCACCACTCTTCCTCAACTTATCTTTAATGTATGGGTTCTGAAGAAGCTTTAACCTGCAAATCTCATACATTATGTCGACTTTTATCTCATGCCAATTTGATGGTGCCTTGTCGGCATTGGCTTTAGCTATCTTATAGGCGTCATGCGCTGAACGAGCGTTAAAAATTTCTTCTGCCAAATCAGGCGCTGTGTCGAAAAAATGACTCGCCTGATAAGCATGCTCGGAAGTCGGCCATCTTCTTCCACGATAGTCCACCTGAAAAGACGAAAAATTGTCAAAAACATAAAACTCGCGCGGATAAAAACCGATGATTTTCCCTGAAGTATCCAGTTGTGGATCTCTAAATTGAATTGGCCTCTTTACCATAACCTCATTGTATCACGCACACCGATAGCACGGTCGTCATCTATACAAACTGATACGGCAAACGCTTCCATCGCCACCAAATGATAACAATGACTAGGAGCATCACGATGCTGATTGCGCCCAAGCCAAACGGTGGAAATAGCAACAACATCACCATCACCGTGCGCAGAGCATAAAACAGCAACCTTCGCCAGCTAATTCTCTCTTTGTCATCATAATTCAGTCGCACCACCACCCCGCCAAGCGTCCAGCCCTTAGCTAGATACGGCATCAGCCCAAACATGACAACCACTACGATAGGCAGAACAAAATCTCTAACAGTCATCGCCACATCATGGCCAATCGTAAAGTAGATCGCCAACAGTACAAACATGGCTATAGCCACTGAGATTATCTCATCAAGTATAAAGGCTATCAGATGCCTTACTGGCCCCGGTTTACGCACAGCCTTTGGATGATCAGCCGCCTTTAACTCGTGATGAGGCACCAAGCGCGCCAAGCCGTAGCCAACTAACGCTCCCATCGTGTTCAATATCAAGTCGTCAATGTCAAACAAACGATAACCGCAAGGGTACATGCCAAATCCACCAGTCAGCTGAGCGGTTTCGATTAGCAAAGACACTCCTAGGCCAACCAACAGTACAGTCCTCATCCGCCAGTTAAATAACAGGTGAGCGAACACGCCCAGTGGCACAAAAAAGACCACATTCATGCCGAGTTGCAATATCGCCCTGACACCATCTGAGCCAATGTCCGATATAAATTGCAGAGGATTTAACTGGGGTAGTAGATGGTAGGCTTGGCAAAACTCAGCTGGGTTGTCCGGCATCGGATAAAGTGTAAAACTTATTAGTGCTAGCCCGTACAGCATCATCGCGTAGATAGCCAGCGCCCGACGAAACAGCAACTTATTGTATCGACGATATTGAGCTATCAAGACAGGCAAAGTTAACGCCAGCGCCAAAAACGGCCAAAACAAGATCGCTAACAGAAACGAGTTACTAAATGACATCAAAAACGATAGCATATTGACATGATTATACTATATTTTAAGCGAAAATTAGCTACCAGTGATGAACGTCAACGCCTTGCCAGCTTTACCTGCTCGACCAGTTCGGCCGATCCGATGGATATAGTCATCATAAGCCCGTGGCGGGTCAAAATTGATGACATGCGACACATCTTTGACATCGATACCACGCGCCGCTACATCTGTCGCCACTAAAACATTGACGTTATTGTCTTTTTTAAACTGAGCCAACGCCCTATCGCGTTGTGGTTGAGACTTATTGCCGTGGATAGCTACAGCTGGAATATCACATTTGGTCAGATTGTCCGCCAACCGCTGAACACCGTATTTAGTTTCACCAAAAACGATAACCCTCTCGCACTCTGGCTGACGCAGTACCTCCACCAACAATTCCATCCGATGCGCCTTATCCTTAGCGTGGACCACATCTTGATCGATATGCTCAACCGTCTGATTCCGACCCACCGATATAGTTACCGGGTCACTCATCAATTGCGACACTATCTCTTTAACTGGCTCCGTCATCGTAGCACTGTAACAAAAAGTTTGACGCTGAGGTGACAGTTCACCGACAATATCGCGGATATCGCCTATAAAACCCATATCACACATCCGATCCGCCTCATCTAGCACGAACGTCTCCACCAGTTGCAACCTGAGAATCCGCCGCCCTATCAGGTCCTTAACTCGACCTGGAGTACCGATGATCAGATGCGGACCTCGCTTTAGCTCGCGAATTTGCTGATTGATATTCATCCCACCGACTAGTAGTGCCGAATACCGCCTCTGCCCCCTAGAAAGTTTGCAAAATTCTGCGTCAATTTGCTGAGCCAGCTCTCTAGTTGGGGCTAATATCAGAGTGCTAACTGGGCTGGCATTTGACTGCATCTTTTCGATGATCGGCAATAAAAAGGCCAGTGTCTTACCTGTCCCTGTATTAGCCAAACCTATAACATCACGCCCTTCAAGCCCTGCTGGTATCGATTGGTCCTGGATAGCAGTTGGCACGCTAAATCCAAGATGATCAAGCGTTGACTTAAGCTGACTATTGATATCAAAGTCAGCGAACTGATGAATCGGACAATAATCTTCTTCCTCTGGCAGATCCACCGCCTTATGGACAAATCGTCGATAATCCAGAGGTTTTGGACTTGACTTATGATGATACGAGCGCTTTCTGGACGCCCTCTGATATTGACGCCGTGCGCCACTGTTTGGTTTCCGTTGCATGATTTCCTTCCTGCGTTGAACTAATAAATGATGAACGACAGGAATTACAAAAGATAAGACATGTATTTCATCCGGTAGTCGGATATACTACTACTTCTATTATAGCACAAACATGTCAAAAAAGATAGCCTACCGTCCATCCAAAAGCTCAAACGCTAACTCCTGAGCACTCTCAAAACCATACTCAGCTAGGTCAATGCACGACTTAGCTAGCTTCTGGCACTCATTCTGAAGTTTACGTGACCGATACGCCGAGTACTCTGACCAAGCCTTAACTTGGTCTAATGTCATCTGACGTTGCCAGATCCAACTTGGTTCATCATCAAAACCTACAATTCGTCGCCACTGATCTGGTGATGTATCAATTAGATAAACCTCCCTAACATTCCTCACACCAAAAGAAAACTCTGGCAAAAGATTAATACCCTCAAGCTAGGTAGACATAGCCAGCTACACGTCATCTACAAAAGTTTCTATAAATTCGGTGAATTTTCGTCTGATTCGGCTCAGTATCGTATCGCGCTCTAAGATACTCGGCTTTCTGACCAGCACCGCCCCAAAATCAGTCTTTTTTGGTGTGCGATTGGTAAATATATAGCGCTCGACTAAACTTTCCAGTCTCTGTTCGTTCAACCCCTCACTTTCGACTATTCGCTTGAGGGCGTTTTGCCTCTCTGTGTTCCAAAACTCTGCAAAACTATCTTCTACATCGTCGCTTGATTCGATTTTTGGCACAGTGCCTTTGATAAACTTCTCGATCAGCTCTCGCTTACTGCGTAGCTTGGCATCACCAGCCAGAGCGGTGCCTATAGCTTTCATGATCTCGCGTTTCTCGTCGTCATTTGCACCAACCAGTCTACCTACTAGTTTCAAGATATAATCAACGTTGATCTCATCACGACGAACAAGCTCCAACTCAAAATCAACATCTTCTAGTATCGACGTCTTGTCTTTCTCTTGGCTCTCGCGAACTCTGTCGTAAATATCGAGATATTTACTCTTGTAATCCTCAAATTCCTGAGAAGATATAGCCGTATGATCAAAAGTAAAATCAGCAAAACTGACCAAAATATTGCGTAGCCTTAGTAGCTCTCGGAACTTCATGACGAACTCAACTTGAGCCTCCTCGCCCACTAGCTTGTCGACATCGCGCGGTCGCGGTGTTAGCAGCTTTAGTCCGCTCAATGAAGCGTTAAACTTAGCCACATAGTCCTGATACGGCTCAAGGAAAATCACCTCCTTGGCTTCTTTGTTGGCAAACAGCGCCAAAGCCTCATCGGTTCGGCCTTTGAGGTTTCTAAACGACACTATATTGCCGTGAGATTTCGTCTCATTGATGATACGATTTGTTCGCGAATACGCCTGCAACAGACCGTGATAACGCAAATTTTTATCTACATACATCGTATTGACCTTTTTGGCATCAAAACCCGTCAAAAACATGTTGACTACTAGCAAGATGTCGATTCTATCGTGAGGATTATCCTCTTTTTCACGATTTTTTAGTTTGATGCCGATGTCGCGATAGTAGCTATAAAACCCTTGATTGTCGCGCGTGTTGAAATTCGTGCCATACTGACGATTGTAATCAGCTATATAGCTCTCCAATCTATCGCGTGAGTGCTGATTGACTATCCCCTCAACCGATAGATTAGTCTCTAGGTTGCCGTCGGCGTCTTTGTCGTCTTCATTTGCCGTATAGCTAAAGATAGTCGCGATTCGCAAAGGATTGTTCGCCCCAGCCTGCTTTCGCTTTAAAATATCATAATATTTCGCCAAAACTTCAGTGCTCGACACCGCAAATATAGCCGAATAGTCTCGGTTGTGCGTTTTTGTGCTATGAACATTTAATATATAGTCAACAATCTTCTCCAGTCTCTCCTCCGACTCCATCAGCTCTCGTGTATCTATCGCTTCAACCTCTATGTCTCGCTCGTTGGTGCTATCTTTATAGCGATATTTCCCGACATATTCGACAGAAAACTTCAGCACATTGCCGTCACCAATCGCTTCGGTGATGGTGTAGGTATGTAGTCTATCGCCAAATAGATCTTTGGTCGTTCGCTTGCCAAATGCATTTCCGCTGGCGTTGTCTGCAAATATCGGCGTGCCTGTAAAGCCAAACAGCTGATGATTTGTGAAGTACTCGGTAATTTTTTTATGCGTTTCACCAAATTGCGATCGATGGCATTCATCAAATATAAACACTATCCGTTTGCCTCGCACCTGCTCCATCTTGCCAGCATGTCGGCTATTTGACACAGCGTTATTTAACTTCTGGATGGTCGTGACGATTAGCTTGTTGTTCGGATCATTTAACTGCTTGACCAGCGTGCCAGTGTTGTCAGTGGTATCGACACTCCCCTCTTGAAAGCTGTTGAATTCGCGAATAGTCTGGGTGTCGAGGTCGTTCCTGTCAACCACAAACACCACCTTATCAACGTCAGGCAGACTGTTTATGACTTGGCTCGCCTTGAAACTCGTCAGCGTCTTGCCGCTCCCGGTAGTATGCCATATATAGCCACCACCATTGCCAGCTTTTACCTTGTCGATGATAGCTTCCACTGCATAATACTGGTACGGCCGGAGCAACATCAGTGTCTTGGTCTCCGCCAGTACCGTATAGTGAGCGATCATCTTGGCGATATGGCATGGTTCTAGAAATTCAGCGGTAAATTCACTCAACTCGGAGATTTTACGATTGTCTTTATCTGTCCAGTAGGACGTAAACTTAAACGATTGCCTGCGGTTGTTTGCATAATATTTGGTATTGACTCCGTTTGATATAACAAATACTTGGATAAATTGGAACAGCCCTACCCCTGTACCGTAACTATGTCGCTGGTAGCGATTTGTCTGGTTGAAAGCCTCTTTTAGCTCCAGGCCTCGTCGCTTTAGCTCTATCTGGACGAGAGGTAGGCCATTGATCAAAATCGTCACGTCATAACGATTTTTGTAGCTCCCCTCCATGGTTGTCTGGTTTGTGACTTGAAACAGGTTCTGGCACCACTCTTTTTGGTTGAAGAAGTCCACATATAGCGAGCTACTGTCATCTCTCACTAGATGAAATTTATCGCGCAAGGTTTTGGCTCGCTCAAATACGCTCCCCTTGCTCAAGTGATTTAGTACTCTGGCAAATTCACTATCGCTAAACTCCACACGGTTGTGCTTTTCTAGCTGACTTCTGAGGTTGGCTATCAGCGTCGCCTCATCTGGTACACTGATACGCTCATACTTCATATCTACCAACTGAGCTAATAGATTATTTTCAAGAGATTGTTCGGATTGGATAGTCATTTGCTAAATACAATTATACCTCATAAAAGAGAAAGGCCCCACCGTGCAAAACACGATGGGGCGTTTTGAGCCCTCAGCTGTCGAGGTTAACTCGCAGCAGGCGCATCATCCCCCCCCTGCAGCCTGCTGTTGACCCAAGCATTGTGGGCCTCTTTGTACTCGCTCGCAGCAACGTTCCTGGCATCCAGAGCCTTGTTGTAGCCCGACTCAATTGGCTCGATCAGCTTTTCGAGCCCTTCTGCTGCAGGCCCCAGGCCTCTTGAGCGAGCACCTTCCAGACAGCTCCTCAAGTAGGACAAGTTAGCCACCGCCTCGCCCAATTCAGCAGAGGCGTCTTTCAGCTCATCCCACTTCCTGTCGCGGGCATCCCTAAGCCCATTCGCCATATTATCCTCCAATTCAGAGGGCTTACACGCGTCGGTTGACGCGATAGGTATATTGTTGCATGAAATATGTTATTTTACAAGCATGAGCTTTATACAAACATTTTTTGCATCAGGCCTTTTTTCCACTGTTTGGCGAAGGCAAGACGAGATTTTTCGGCGGTGATTTTGTCATCTAGGCTAGTGAGGAAGTTGGCGATTTTCTCCTGCTCCTCTAGGACAGGTAGTTCAACAGATAAGCTCATCATAGCTATTTTTGAAATATTATAGCGTGTACTCCCCTGAGCCAATCGCACAATCTTCTTTCTAACTTTAGGACTATGGAATAAATACTGCGCAAATTCGCCTAAAATATCGTTTCCTTCAGCTCTATACCCAAAACAGAAACTATTTAGATAAACGTCCTCAATTTGATCAAGCATCACTGATGCAAAACCAGTTTCCTCAGGCGTCTCAGATGAACCTGTAAATAAAATGTCGTTTTTCTGTACAGTATTTTGCTTTTCATAAGAAGAAATTTTCACCTTTCCAAAATCCGCGTCAATCTTTGAACTACGGAATATCTGCATATAGGTGATGAATTTCTTATCACCATCAACAAAGTCATCTCCAGACTTTCCGGATAGGCCATTGAAAGTTTTTCCTATCTCCCCCAGTTTTTTCTCCTGCCAGTCGGGGTATGGGTTGCCGTTGTCGTCTTTGAAGCGGATCTTTTGGCTAAAGATCTGTTGCATGACGCCACGTTTGTAGTTTTCGAGCTTTTTTACCTTGCGTGCCTGGGCATCTATCCGCGCATCGACCGCCATCAAAAAATCAGCGATCTTTTCCTGCTCAGGTTTTGAGGGCATGAAAAATCTTAATTTCTTCACTATATCAGACGACAAGTTCCCTTGACCCCCTTGAAGGTACTTGCTTAAAATACTGCCCTTACGATGCCTAAACTGCAAGTATAAGAAGTAACGATTAGCATCGGGCCTTATGCACAAAATGGCTTGATTAATAGCGCCGTGAATTTTCGAAATTGCGACCTCACCGCTTGTAGCGCCATAAAGTGCAAACAGTATATCACCTTCTTCTACAAACTTTGCAGAAGATTGAGATAGGGCTTTTTCTGATATATTTTGTGATGTAGTATCTGCAGATATCTCTCCAGATTTAATAAAAGGAATACTACCAGAGTAGTATCCTCGGTCTGTGGATGTAGGGGTTCCACCTGAAAACATTGTCGAAAAATCCCCTAATCTTTTCTCCTGCCACTCATCACTAAACTCTGGAAAACGCAGTTCAGGAGTCATTTGTTGACACCTCCGCTCTGAACATGGCTTATCGGTCTTGTTGATCTTTTCATCAAAACGGGCTTTCTATGCCCAGCTGGTTGGCATATTGTTTGATTTTGGCGTCTAGTTCGGCAGTTTCTTTGTCGATTTGCTGGATGTCGCTGACGACAGCGCTTAGGTCGATCTCTAGTTCTGGCTCAAAAGTATCAACGTAGCGTGGGATGTTGAGGTTGTAGTCATTTTCGGCGATCTCACTGAGTTTGGCGAGATGGCTATATTTGTCGATTGACTGGCGTGATTCATACGTTTCGATGATCTTGTCGATGTCTTTTTCGCGCAAGCGGTTTTGATTTTTACCTTTTTCAAAGTGCTGACTGGCGTCGATAAACAAGACATCTTGCTCGTTTTCACGGCATTTTTTGAAAACCAAGATAGTCGCTGGTATGGATGTGCCAAAGAACAGATTGGCAGGCAGGCCGATAACAGCGTCGAGATAGTTCTTTTCCTCTATGAGATAGCGACGGATCACACCCTCTGCCCCACCGCGAAATAGTACGCCATGTGGCATGACGACAGCCAAAGTACCGTTGTCGTCCAAGCTGTAAATCATATGCTGGATGAAAGCATAGTCGGCCTTTGAAGCTGGCGCCAACCTGCCATAGCCAGCGAAACGCTCATCTTGTTCGAGTATAGGATCGGCCGACCATTTGGCGCTAAATGGCGGATTTGCTACTACGGCCGAAAACTTCATATCGCGATGTTGCGGATGGAGGAGGGTGTCTTCTTGCTTGATGTCGAAGCGGTCATAATTCACATCGTGAAGTAACATGTTCATACGAGCCAGGTTGTAGGTGGTGTTGTTTAACTCTTGGCCGTAAAACTTGCCGACTTCATCGACATATTTGGCGACACGAAGCAAAAGTGAGCCAGAGCCACAAGCTGGGTCATAGACGTTCTTCAATCGCCTTTTACCACTGGCGACGATTCGTGCTAAAACTTCCGAAACTTCCTGTGGGGTATAGAACTCACCTGCTTTTTTGCCGGCACCGCTAGCGAACTGGCTGATGAGATATTCGTAAGCATCACCGAGGATATCAACACGCGAATCAGCCAATTTGAAGTCGATCTCAGCTAGGTGTTTGAGGACTTTGCCGATGAGTTTGCTCCGCTGACTAACGGTTTTGCCGAGTTTGGTGGCGTTGAGGTCTATCTCCGAAAAAAGACTATCAAAATCGTCCTCGCTGTCATAGCCGAGGGTGCTACTTTCGATATTGTTCAAGATGCGCTCGAGGTCTTCGACCAAGTTGTCACGCTCGTCGCTCGTTTCAGCCATCCGGCTGAACAGGTCGTTAGGGCTCAGGAAATAACCAAGTTTATCAACACTATCGACTCGCACCGCCTCGATGATCTCCTCGACATTTGGCGTATCGTCAGCGATGTCGGCATATCTGATGCCATCAGACTCGAGTATGTCATCTGCGTAAAGTTCAATCTTTTCGGAAAGGTATTTGTAAAATATAAAGCCCAGTATATAGTCGCGAAACTCATCGGCGTTCATCTTGCCACGAAGTTCGTTGGCGATATTCCACAGCTTTCTCTGCAATTGCTTTTTCTGCTCTTCTGACATACCCCTCCTTGAATTGTTTTTAATTATAGCACAACAGAGGCGGAAATATTAGAATATTTGACTTTTTAAACAATTTTTACCATAATACAAAATAGTTAACCACGCAACCTACTAGAGGTGCGGTTAACCGCACCTCGGAAGGAGCAGAGATGCTCAAAATACTCACAATAATAACTTTGGCCATAGTCATCATGGCGTACTATCACCTTGCTCGCAGTCTTCGCCTGAGGGCAAAGAACAGAAAAGAGGCTCTTTTCGAGGCCATAAAGCCCGTCAAGGAGATGGCTGCTCTAATGGATGGCCTGGACGATAAGATAAGGTTCGCAGAGCCTGGTGCGATCGAAGCATCCCTAAGAGTAGCGCTGATAGCCTATACGGGCAACACGCTTAGGCCAGAAACTCTTAGCTACCTCAGCACAGGCGAGGGTCTCAATAGAGAACTGGCTCTTACATGGATAAAGGCACGGATAACAGCAAGTCTCATCCTCTACAGAACTAAGCTTCTCGAGGCTGAGATCGCCAAGAAGTACTTACTCGTACCGATCCTGCAAGAAAGAATAGCTGACCTAGAGAGGCTAAAAAGTACCGTAGAGTGAGTAAAGTGTTCTTTTATCTTAACGAGGTGCGGGCGGGGGCTATAAAAAGCCCCCGCCATCAGACAACATGAACAATTACTCCCCCACGCCTTTTGGCGCTATTTTTAATAATTAACCTAAGGCAAGCTAAACCTAAAAGGACGCCATTGATCTAGGCCTAGCTTATTTCTGTATATTTTCTATGACTGTTTTTTGCTTTGTCGACTGGGTATTTTTTTGCGTTTTTGATCATTTTGGCTTTGAACGTCTTGACGAGGTCGACATCAAGCTTTTCAGACATCAGTAGCACCCAGTAAAACACGTCTGAAAGTTCTTCGGCGATATCATCTCTGTTTTTTAATGAGAGATTATCCATCTCTTTTTGAGAAAGCCACTGAAATTTCTCTAACACTTCTGCGGCTTCAAGATTTAGAGAAATCGCTAGGTCTTTTAGGTTATGGAATTGGTCCCAATTGCGATCATCACAAAACTTCCGAATTATCCGCTGCAACTCACGAAATTCCCCGTCATCACTCACAACACTATCTCCTTTGATTTGTAGGTTACAATTGTAGCACGAATACCAATGCTCTTTATAAAG
>CAZAOX010000013.1:0-13434 GCA_964486985.1 uncultured Candidatus Saccharibacteria bacterium | reverse complement strand
AAAGATTAAAACTGATCATCGAAACAAAAGAAGCGAAACAGATGAATTCCGCAGGGGTACACGGGCTGCAAAAATCTCGAGCAGTACAGAGAACAGAAATCGGAAACCTCAACGAAGTGCTTCTCAGCGAGAGGCGGACCTTGTTGAACTCGCAAACAAAACTGATTAATTAAATTTGCTATATTTAACTAGTTAGCTAGGTGTCTAGTCACTACCCTTGAAATTGATAGTAGTAGAGCTTGCGGCGGTGTAGTAGGCCTCATCTTGGATTCTGACAGATACTTCGTAGGAGCCTGGACCTGGCAGGGTAATTTGAGTTGACTGCTTGCTACTGGCAGCTGGTAGGCTAGCGGTCTTGACAACATGCCCATTCAGCAGAAATTCTATGGTGGACAGGTTGTATTTACCATTTATAACATTAACTTCGACGGTATAGGTACTGCCCGATTCTGGCGCTTTAGTACTGATACTACCAAGACTCGGCTCGTCGGCGTTATTGCAGGTATGGACATCGTCGTCTTTAGTCGCATCATAGCCATCTGGACTGGAGAATACCTCCTTTTTTGTTATCGGATCGATTGATTTGAAGACATCTAATTCAATACGTGCAGCTTCAGGAGTACAGTCGGTAGCTTTCTTTTTGGAGACTTTGTCGAAAGCCAATTTAGCGTTTGTCTGACCTTGTTTCTTATTCCACCATGATGGGTAGAGCCAGCCACCAACGCTTTGCACACCAGGCGGTTTTTCAAACCACATACCGGGACTCCATTTATTGTCCTTGGCATAGACTTCCTCATGTGCATATTGCATGACAGCTTTAACCACCGGCATAGCGAACGAAGATGCTGGTGCGCTGACAACACTTGTGTCAGAATTCCCGAGCCAAATGCCCATAGAGAGTACTGGGCTATAATTTACCACCCATAAATCTTTAGGGAGAGTGTTTTTGTCTGATGTTCCAGTCTTGGCTGCAGTTCTTACGCCTGGTACGGCTAATCCATATCCGTGAAGTCCAATTCTTTGGTCTGATAGCATGTCGGACACTATAAAGGCAACCTCAGGGTCAATTACTTGTTTTCCTTTGTCTTTCCACTTTTTGAGAGTTTCGCCTTGGTAATTTTTCACTTCTAGCACTGAAGTGGTCGGCTTAGCTACGCCCATCCGTGCGAGTGTACCATAAGCATTTACAAGTTCGGTAGTTTTAGATCCACAGGCACCGATTGCCGATGATAAGAATAGGCCACCTCCTGCAGCGTCTTGTTCAGGTTTACAGTAGTTAGTGTTACCCATGTCGCGAATAGTTTGTATGGTCGGCTCAACTCCACTAATGTACATTGCTTTAACAGCAGGTATATTTCTAGATAGGGCTAAAGCTCGACCTATTGGCATGCTTCCCATAAATCGACCGTCCCAGTTGCGTAATTTGGCCCCATATATCTTATCGATATTATCGTCACTAAGAATTGATCCACTTCCATAGTTTTGATTATCGTCGCCTTTGTTTTGGAAAAGTTCAGCATAGACAAGGGGCTTTATGGTAGAAGCTGGTTGAATGTAAGCAACGGCAGCGTTATCCTGACCAAATCCTGGATACCAAAAGTCACGACTACCCAGAAGCGCTACGACTTGCCCAGTCTCAGTATCTTCAATTGAAGCAGCTGTATTGCTAATGTTGAGTGAGGCTGGGGCTCCAGAGTCAAAAAATGAAGTGACCTCCTGCTCTAATTTTTCTTGTATGCGCAGATCAAGAGTTGTTTTAACCTTTAGGCCTCCGCGTCCAACAACAGCCTTTCCTAGCTCCTTTTCTAGGTCATCTCTGACCATTAGGACAAAGTGAGGGGCCTTGATATCTGATAGTTGGTCTTTTAGAGGTCGGATATTGTCGAGAATAGGATATTGTTTTGCCTCCTCAGCCTCTTCTTTTGTGATGTATTTTTGATCGGCCATATAACTGAGTACAGTATGCTGTCTATTGATGAGCGCTTCGTGCCCCTCAGGATTGTATGGGTTGAAGACAGAAGGATTCTGAGGAATAGCAGCTAAGAGTGCTGCTTCAGCTAGGGTCAGGTCTTTGGCACTTTTGTTGAAATATGTCTGAGCTGCAGACTCTGCCCCATTTCGTCGTCCGCCATACGGAGACTCATTGAGATAAAGCGCTAATATTTGATCCTTGTTATACATCCTTTCAACTTCGACCGCTAAGATGGTTTCTTTAATTTTTCTAGGGATGCCGTCTAGGCCACGCTTGCCAGCATCGTCCGCAAAGAAAACCAACTTTACAAGCTGTTGGGTTAAAGTCGAACCTCCCTGGACTTTGTCGCCAGACATATTAGTAATAAATGCTCTTGTTAGCCCAGAGATGCTTATGCCACGATGCTTGTAATAGTCTTTATCTTCTATGGCCACTGTTGCTTTTTTGAGATAATCACTTAGCTGGTCTGATTCGACAACGAGACGGTAGTCACCCGTTCCTTTATCTTCCCATAGCAGATTGTCATTGCGATCATAATACTTAGTAACAGTAGTTTGTACGCGCTTTGAGATTTCGCCAGGACGTATCTTATCTAGATCTTTACGGTAGTATGCGAATAGGCTACCTACAGATAGAATTCCTATTAGGCCGATAACGCCGAATATTTTCATGGACATTAAAACACCTTCTCTCGAGAACCAGAATGCGAAAAAGCGTTTCGGATGGAGTCTGTAAAAAAACCTTTTGACGGGGTGCTTCGGTAGGGTTGCTAGGTATCTTGCTTTTTTTCTAGCACGAGCATCCTTTTTACTGCGATGCTTTTCAGCCAAATTTGCATAGACACTAAGACGCTTTGATTTTCTTCGAGATTTACTCACTGTCACTCCCTATAAAAGATTATTCTCTTTAGATAATTATACACCATAAGGACAATCCTCAAAATGCGATAAATTTGTTATAATTAGGGCTAAGGTAAGAGGAGGTTTATGAAGCTATCTGAAGAATTGAAGTGGCGAGGGTTTGTTAATCAGATGACTTTTGATGATATCGCAGAAGTTAATGAGCCTAGAAAATTGTACTTTGGGGTAGACCCGAGTGCTGACAGTATGCAGATAGGTAATCTAGCGGCAGCCATGATGGTTCGCTTATTCGCGGATCATGGACATAATGTTTATCTGCTGGTCGGAGGCGCTACCGGCATAATCGGCGACCCTGATGGTAAAAAACAAGAGCGAGAAATCCGTCAGGTCAGAGATGTTGAGCATAACAAAAAAGCTATCGCTGGACAATACCGAACGATATTTGCCGGCAGAGAGTTTCAGCTAGTCGACAACCATGACTGGTTTAAGAATATCGGATATATAGATTTTCTACATCAGATTGGCAAACATGTTTCGATGACCCAAATGCTTGATCGTGAATTCGTCAAGTCTCGAATTGGCGAAGGAGGTAGTGGTATCAGCTATGCGGAATTTAGCTATTCATTAATTCAGGGCTATGATTTTCTGCACCTAAACCGTGAGTACGATGTTACTCTACAGCTTTGTGGTGCGGACCAGTGGGGCAATTCAACAACAGGCGTCAGCTTAATTCGCAAGCTAGAGGCTACCGAGGCGCACGTGTACTCGATCCCCTTGGTGATAAATAAGTCTACTGGCCAAAAATTTGGTAAATCTGAGGGCGGAGCTATCTGGCTAGATGAAAAGAAAACTAGCGTCTATAAGTTCTATCAGTTTTGGTTGAATGTTGATGACGCCGGAGTTATTGATTATATGAAAATTTATACCACGCTAGATAAGCCAACTATAGAAGCTATCGCTGAAAATCATCAAGTTAACCCAGGCGCTCGATCAGCGCAGAAGATTTTAGCTAGGGAAGTTACCGATTTAGTTCATGGTCACAGCCGTCGAGAATCTGTCGAAAGAGTCACTGATGTTTTGTTTAGTGGTGGTGATGTGGCCAATCTTGGCGATGATGAGCTAGACATGCTATCGACTGAGATTGCGGTGGCGCCTATGGGCTCAACAGTCATTTCTAGTCTGGTTGACAGTGGGGTCGCAGGGTCCAATAGCGAGGCTCGGAGGTTGATAGCATCAGGCGCAGTCACTGTTAACGGTCAAAAGGCTGAAGATGATTTCGTGATTGGGCAGACCAGTTTGGTCAAAAAGGGTAAAAACAATTTCGTTTTAGTGCTAGATAGATAACTTATAAGGAGGTTCGCGTGGAAGAGTTACAGCAAAATGTTTCAAACGAAGCTTATAACAATATTCAAAAATGGCTCAATGAAGAAAAATATGCGGAGTACAAAGTCGATCTTATGAGATTGATTGAAGATAAGAATTGGCAGGAATTAGAAAACAGTTTTTTCAAAGTTCTCGAGTTTGGCACAGCTGGACGGCGCGGTGTGACTGGAGTTGGCTCAAATAGGATGAACCGAGTAACAGTTGGTGAATCTGCTCAGGCACTTTGTGAATATGCCAAGACAGCTGACCCGTCTGCACCAGAGAAAGGTATCGTCATAGCCTATGACACACGGCTATCTTCACCAGAACTTAGTCGGTATGCTGCACAGGTATGCGCAGGTAACGGCTTCAAGACTTATTTGTTTGATAGTTTTAGGGCAACTCCTGAACTTAGTTTTGCAGTTCGCCATCTTGGGTGTGCCTCAGGAATAGTTATTAGCGCTAGCCACAATCCGCCCGCTGATAATGGTTTTAAGGCTTATTGGGGTGATGGTGCTCAGGTATCCGCACCTCACGACAAAGGGATCATGAGTTTGGCTGAGAGCGTTACTGAAGTCGCGGTAGCCGAGGACTTTGATAAAGCGGTTTCAGAGGGTAAGATTATTGAGATAGGTAAAGATATTGACGAAGCTTACTTGGCTGCAACCACAGGCCAGGCAGAAGGTTCAGACCGTGAGCTTAAGATTGTCTATTCGCCACTTCACGGGACTGGTCAAGTTAGCGTCTTGCCAACCCTGAAGAGAGCTGGCTTTGAAGATGTGATACTGGTTAGCGAACAGATGGCGCCTGATGGAAATTTTCCAACGGTGCCCGATTTTAAGCCGAACCCTGAGGAGAAGGCGGCAAATACCTTGGCCGTCGAAAAGATGCTTGAGGTGGACGCTGATATTGCTATTACTAACGATCCAGATGCCGATCGCCTCGGTGTGATGGTCAATCATCATGGACAAGCTATCTATCTAAACGGCAACCAAACAGCGGCTATAGCAACTCATTATGCATTGAGGAAAAAATATGAACGTGGTGAATTAACAAACAAGCATTATATCGTAAAGACGATTGTGACTACTGATTTGCTTAACGCTATAGCTGACAAATTTAAGGTGGATATTGTTGATAATTTATTGATCGGCTTTAAGTATATCGGTAGGGTAGTTCTAGAGCGTGAAGCTTCTGGTGGGCAATTTGTTACCGGCAGTGAAGAGAGCTTTGGGTTACTCAAGGGGGATTATGCTCGAGATAAGGACGCTGCCACTGGTGCTTTGATGATTGCTGAGTGTGCGGCTGAGCTAAAGTCTGAAGGCAAGACACTTTATGATCATCTGATGGGACTTTATGAAGAGCTCGGCCTGTTTGTGGAGCGTATGGAAACGGCCGTGTATCCAGGCGCCGAAGGTTTTGCCAAAATGAAAAAAATCATGACGTCTTTCCGCAATGATCCACCAAAATTTATTAGTGAGAACCAAGTGACAGCAGTTCTTGATTACGAGTCACTTAAAAAGACAAATTTAAATGGCGATGTCGAAGAGATTAATTGCGACAACGGTAATGTTTTAGTATTTGAGTGTGGTAGCCCAAGACGACGAGTGACTATTCGTCCAAGTGGGACGGAGCCAAAACTGAAGTTTTATTTCCAGTGGCGTGAAGATACTGATAACGCACCAGGTGACTATCCGAGGCTTGAAGCATATCTAGGTGAACTTTATAAAGACCTAGCGGCTGATGCATTAGAACGAGCAAATTGATGCAGTTAGATTCTCCACTGTCTTTGGTCAAGGGGGTGGGAGAGAAGACTGCAGATGTTCTGTCTGACGCTGGTTTATTGATTGCCAGAGATATTATCAACTTCTTGCCTAGGCGATACGATGACTTTACTGGTGTGTCTAGTATTGCTAATTTACAGCCAGGTAAAGTTGTAGTTAGAGCAAGATGCGAATCGGTATCTACTAGGCACGTTCGCAGAGGGCTTAGATTGACCACCGCAGTCCTCTCAGATGAAACAGGTAAAGTTAAGGCAGTTTGGTTTAATCAGCCGTACCGAGAGACTCAACTTAAGTCTGAACACCAATTTATGTTTTCTGGGGAGTTCAGCTTTGAGTACAATCAGTACCAACTAACTAATCCATCAGTTGAGCGGGTGGACGCTAGTAGTGAGAGCCCTAGAGATGGCCAGCAGATTGTTCCTATATATAAACAGAGAGGTAAACTTAAATCCCGCACCACCCATAGTATTATCAGCCAACTAGAGCCACTTATCCGGACCTACCCAGAAACATTGCCAGAGTGGGTAGTTAAGTCGCATGAACTAGTTAGTCGAGCCGATGCTTTAGGCTGTTTACATTTTCCGACTAGTGCAGATGATGTAAAAAAAGGGAAAAGACGATTAGCGTTCGAGGAGTTATTTGAAATGCTTCTAGCTGCTCAACTAAATAAAGTAGAAAACACTAAGCTGGCCGGTTGGTTAATTAAATTTGAACAACCCGTGGTTAAAGAATTCGTTGACGCGTTGCCTTTTGCTCTGACAAATGCTCAGCGCCGAACTGCTTGGCAGATTTTGCAAGATTTTGAAAGTCAACATCCTATGAATAGATTGCTACAGGGTGACGTTGGTTCAGGCAAGACTGTGGTGGCTGGCTTGGCCGCTCGTCAAGCTACCCGAGCAGGTTTTCAAACTGCTTTCATGGCGCCAACAGAGATTTTAGCTAAACAACATGCGGAGACCCTGGGCCGGCTTCTCGAGCCACTTGGGGTAAGCGTAGCATTGCTTACGGGGTCTGCTTCTCTAAAAGAGAGGAACGAACTGTTGCCACGGATTGAATCTGGTGAAGTTGATGTTGTAGTTGGAACACATGCGCTGATTCAGCCGAAGATGAAATACCATAAATTAGGTTTTGTGGTTATCGATGAGCAACACCGATTTGGGGTTAAGCAACGTCAGGCGCTGTTAACTAAGTCCGATAGGATGCCTCATCTACTGTCGATGACAGCTACACCGATTCCGCGTAGTTTAGCGCTAACCTTGTACGGTGAACTGGATATATCGATTCTGGATGAGATGCCACCGGGTCGGCAGTCGATCACGACGAAGATCTGGTCTCCTGTTAGTAGAGATCAGCTTTATCAGGCTATAGGTTCCGAGTTAGATGCGGGTAGGCAAGCCTATGTTATCTGTAGCTTGATTGACGATAATCCTGACAATGATAAGCAAAGTGTCGAAGCTATTTTTCGAAAATTGAAGAATTCGATTTTTGCAAAATATCAAATCGCCACACTCCACGGAAAGCTATCATCTGGTGATAAGCAACAGACGATGCAGCGATTTACTAATGGCGAAATCGATATATTAGTTAGTACTACGGTTGTTGAAGTGGGCGTTGATGTGCCAAACGCGACTGTCATGATGATCGAAAATGCCGACCACTTTGGGCTGAGTCAACTTCATCAACTGAGGGGTCGAGTTGGCAGAGGGCAAAAGGCCAGCTACTGTCATTTGGTTATGAGCGATAATTCTAAGCCAAGTTTGCGACTAAAGGAGATCGAAAAATCACAAGACGGCTTTCATTTGGCAGAAGTCGACTTAGCTCTACGTGGTCCTGGTGAAGTCTATGGTCAGGCTCAACATGGCGCTTTGCGGTTGCAAATAGCTTCTTTAGCTGACTCTAAGTTGGTGGCTGAAGCTCAGCAGGCTGCTAGGCAATTTGTCGATAGGGGCGAGGATTTGTTACAATATAAACAACTAGCTAGCGCAGTAGAGAATTATCAGCGCTTGACTACACTTAATTGAGACTATGTATTCAGGAACAACTTTTCGTAATAAGTCTGGGCGCATCATGGGTGTGCATCAGAAGATTGATAAAGTTGCTAGACGTCACTTGACTACCTTAGTGCCACAAGATGTTTTTTTCCCTGGAATAAAACAAATCTTGCATTTTGAAGGCAAGAACGGTCCTGATGGAATAAAACGAAAAAGCCCAGCTGTTGATGAGCCGTGGCACTTTATAGACCCGAATGATCCGAACGACACGGCGCTCCTTGGCATGGTTGATGAGCATTTGGATAACCTAACCTTAGCTATATTAAGAAGAGATACTCAAAGAGCTGCTTTTGAGGCTGCATGGATGGCGCATGCCGTAACTGACGGCTTAACACCAGCGCATCATTATCCACTAGAACAGGTACTAAAGGAGTTAAGGGGCGGAGAAGGTCTTGAGACGAGAACATCTCTCATAAAGAAAAACCTGATGAGTGGTGGGTCTACCGTCGCTACGGCAAAAAATACCTGGAAATTTTGGGGTGCTAAAGGTGCCATGACGATGCACATTGCTTTTGAGACAGGGGTGGCTAGTGTTGTGCCATATCAGAGGTTTAGTTCTGCCGTGCCGAGTGATGATGATATACGCTTAGTCACTGACAACGACTATAGATATGCTTTATATGTGTTTGTTCAGCAGGTCGCTGCCATGAAGATATTTGAAAGATTCATCAGGGATGGATGGACAAATGATTTAGCTCGTCAAGTAAACCGTCAGCTTATGCCGATAATCATCAAAGCAGTTATCCTTGGTTGGCTAGAGGCAATACGTCGTGCTGAGGATATGAAAAAAAGATGAGAATAAGAATTGTCTCAGGTCAGTTCGGCGGTCGGTTTATCAACGCGCCAAATACTAGAACCACTCATCCGATGAGCGAGAGGGCACGGTCAGCAATCTTCAATATCATAGGCGAGGAGATAATCGGGTCTCGAGTCCTAGATGCTTTTGCTGGTAGCGGGGCCATAGGGCTGGAAGCGCTAAGTCGTGGAGCAAATGAAGTAATATTTCTAGAGAATAACCGTGTAGCCAGTAAAGTTATAAATGAGAATATTCAAGTTTTGGGGGTGGGTGAATACACTGATGTAATAAATACAACAGTAAACAATTGGTTAAATACTTCTGATAAGACTGATTTTGACTATATTTTTATCGATCCGCCATATCATCAACCACAATTTTCCACAGTCAAACGCTTGATGGGGCTAGTCAAGGTGGGTGGATATGTGATATTATCACATCCAGGTAGGGGTGGTACACCAGACAAAACGGGAATTGTTGTGGTGGACAATCGTAGTTATGGAGATGCGTGTATCACCTTCTACCATCGAGAGTCCTAGAAGTTAATTCGTCTTATTTTAACCTGAGTTAGATCAGGTTTTTTAATTTACAAAAACCAATGTCCCACCGTAGCCAGGTAGAGTGAGTTGTTTCTCGTGTATCTGGTAATCAGATAGCTCATGGGTCGAGGTGATGATGTCAAAGTTTCCAGGTAGTGTCACGGTTTGACGAGAGTCGGCAAAATTAACAACTACATATAAAGTCGTACCACCCTGCTGACGCTTAAATGCCAAAACATACCCGTTATCAGTTTCTATAGGCTCCAGGCTACCATGGATTAGTACAGGTATGGTCTGACGAAGCTTGAGCAGTCTCTGATGCATCCTGAGCATTGACGTAGGCTGAGAAAACTCACTTTCTACATTTACGCTGTGTCGGTTTTCATGAACTGGTAGCCAGGGTTTGTTTTTTGAAAAACCAGCAAACTCAGTATTATCCCATTGCATCGGGGTTCTCTCTAGGTCACGACTGTCAAATATCGAATTGGCTGGGCTGAAAGTATCTTGAATCTGCTCCGTATCAAGCTGGCCGTTCTCCATCCCAAGCTCATCACCATAATAGACGACGCTGATACCTGGCATTAGCAGGTTCAAGAAATTGAGTGCTCGGGCTCTTTCGTAGCCGATTCGAGAGACTACTCTTGGCTGATCATGATTACCCAGGCAAAAGAATGGTAGCGATCCTTGCGAGGAATAATTAGTGTAGCGATTTAAGGAATATTTAGTATCATCTGCGTGCCAGTGGTTTTTTCGGTGCTCCATGAAAAAGGCAGATGATGACGGGTGGAGGCTCATGATGCTTTTATACTGATCGTAAATATCTCCCAGCTGTTCGTCTGGATAAAACTCGAATACAATCTGCTTATCATGATACTCATCGCAAACTTCTGAGAGTTCGTTGAGATATTGTTTGAAATTCGGTCCATGCTTGCATCGATCGTGGATAAATTGACCATATTTACCTGGCTCACCGTGATAGTCAGGGTTTAGTGAGTCGTCCCTGAACCCTGGATCCTTCGAAATACCCCAGATAGCATCAACCCGCAGGCCATCAACTCCTAGGTCAAACCAGAAGCGTACGACATTTTTCATCTCTTCACGAACTTTGGGGTTGTCCCAGTTCAGGTCTGGCTGAGTCGATAAAAATGAATGTAGATAATATTGGCCAGTAGTTTCATCCAACGTCCACGAACTACCACCAGCTAGACTTATCCAGTTATTTGGGACGTCACCATCGTCTTTGGGGTCCCTCCAGACATAATAATCTCTTTTGGGATTATCTCGAGAGCTTCGTGCTTCCTTAAACCAATCATGCTGGTCTGATGTGTGGCAGGGGACTAAGTCAATCATGATCTTAATTTGGCGACGATGAGCTTCGGCAAGTAGTTTTTTGAAATCATCTAAATTACCAAAAGTAGGATCCACATCGACATAGTTTGATACATCATAGCCAAAATCTGTCATTGGTGACGGGAAGAATGGAGATATCCAAACAGCCTCAATACCTACTTTGTTGAGGTAGTCTAACCTCGAAGTTATACCATTTAGATCGCCGACACCGTCTCCGTCGGTATCTTGAAAACTCCTTGGATAAATTTGATAAAGCGAACCGATATCCCACCACGATTTATTCATACTATCAGTATAAACTAACCATAAGTATTTAGCCAGGAATGATCATACCGCCTAAGGCAGTATCTGCGGAGATTTCCTGGTAAAACCCCTGCGGATTTTGCACTAAAACAGTTATATTATCTTTTACTTCATAGACAATAGGCCAGCCGTTTTTGCCACCTGCTTCTTTAAGGGTCTGACTTGGATTAAACATTATCGGCCACTCCGCGGAAGCAAGTAGCCCATAATCGCCCATCGTATCGCCTATCGCAACGGAGCCTGGTGGACGTAGCGCCCTTTTTTGCACTAAGTCATAGTAGACCTCGGACTTTTCTGGAAGTGGGGAGGCCTTTCCAGTATAGGCTCCGTTTAAAACTTCATAAGTTGAGCCATAGTACCCAGTAATTTTAAATGGGAGATGCTCTATGAAGCGGGACAGGCAGTGACTGGGTGAGCCGGATAACACATATAGGTTGTAGCCCCTTAGCGTCAACTCTCCTGCAAGTCGAACTGGAAAACTAAATAGTCTTTCGGCTTGCTGTTCTGCTGTTATCTTGGCTACCTCATCGATTTGGCTCTCGGAAGCGCCCTTGATTTGATCGATGTAGTAGCCGATAAGCTGGTCTAGGTATTTTAAGTAGTTATCTTCAGTGTTGTCTGTCTGCCAGGTAGAGCGAGCTGTTGCGATTTCATGAAATTTGTCGCTATCAAATAGCCCATTTGCAATTGCTACTTCAATATTCTTTTCTAGAATAGATGACTTAAAAACAGTGCCATCTAAATCAAAGATACCAGCAGGCGGTAGCCGATCATCAAGAGTTTGGGGGAGCGCGTGATTTATGCTCATAACCCAAGCTTATCCTTAATAAATTTCTATATCTAGTAAACCAAACTTTACTAGACAGCAGATTATCGTTTGATATGCTGTTTATATGGAAAAGGACGCCAAATGAGTTTAGAGATTAAGATCCATCATGCTCAGACAGTTATTTTGCGTGAACTATTGTTCTTCCCCGAAGCTAGCTTTTCTCAGCTACAAAAATCAGCCGATATGCCTAGTGACCACTTCACATTTCATATTAACCGACTGATCGAACTGAAGTTTGTTAAAAAAGCCTCAAATGGCAGGTATAGGTTAACCCGTTTTGGCAAGGAGTACGCAAATCGATTAGATACAGAACAGAATACCATCGAGCGACAACCTAAGATATCAGTTATTTTAGTAGTATGGCGCGATAGTGCAAAAAGAGAGTTGTTGATTCAGCGTCGGCTCAAAAATCCTTTCTATGGATACAGCGGCTACCCTACTGGCAAAGTGAGATGGGGCGAGACTTTCCCGGAGTCGGCCAATCGAGAGCTGGCAGAGGAAGCGGGGCTTAGCGCAAATTTTGAATACCGTGGTATCTATCATGAAGTCGCCTATTTGGAAGATGGTTATGAGGCAGAGGATAAAGTATTTATCGTCATGCAGGCTATCGGAATCCAAGGGGTTTTGATCGATGCTGAGGGTTGTCATAATAGCTGGATGGGTGTCGAGGAGGTCCGCACGCTTGACAAGACATTCCCTGGATTTGACACTGTGCTAGGCATAGCTGGTGGTAGACTAATCATCCGGGAAGATAGAGTCCATTATCCCTCTAGTGAGTTCTAGGACTCAGCACAGGTGTGAGATTGTGGAATTATTGAAAAAGATATTGACATATTTAAATATTTCGATATAATGGATAATAGGAAGATTGATTTATGGTAGATTCAGTGAAAATATTGAAATCTTTGGCTGACCCTATCAGGTTGGAGTTGGCTAAATATATAGCGTCAAAAGATCAAGGGGTCTATAGTTGTGACGCAGTTAAGGCCTGTGCTAAGCGTATGGCTTTGTCTCAACCAGCGATGAGCCATCACTATAGTCGTCTTGTTGATGCTGGGGTGCTACTTGTTGAGAAGGATGGCATCGAAAATCTTTACACATTCAATAGAAAACTATTGGAAAAAATAGGAATTGACATAAATAAACTATAGGAGGGGTATGTCTTTAAAGATAACACTAGTAACAGGTAGCGTCAGGCCAAACAGCGCCGGAAAAGGAATCGTAAAAGCTGCACAGTCAGTGCTCGTAGACAAGGGGTATGATGTCCAGGTGGCGGATCTTGCTGAAATTGGTATGCCATTTTTTGATTCAGAAATTCATCCAGCACAGCCTGATTACATCGTCAAACATGAGAGCGTCCAGAAGTGGCAAGAGATAGTTCAGTCTAGCGAGGTGATGATTTTCTTGACACCCGAGTACAATCATCAGATGACTCCAGTTCAGATGAACGCTATTGATTGGCTGTATGCTGATTGGAAAAACAAGCCTGTAGGTATTTTGGACTATGGCCATAGTGGCGCGCCGTTTAGCGGCAAATTAGCTAAGGAAACCTTGGCCTATGTTGGCGCTCGCGTTGCGGAATATACAG
>CAZAOX010000012.1:13163-13814 GCA_964486985.1 uncultured Candidatus Saccharibacteria bacterium | reverse complement strand
TTGCCATTCTGACCATAATAAGCCATCATATCAACACGATAAAAACCTGGCCATAAGCCTGGTGCCGCACAGCTCTTGGCCTCTGTTCTAGTGCCGCTGAAATTAATTTCTTCTTTCTTTAGCTTAACGCAGGCTGTAAAAGTACGGGATTGGCCGATTAGCGCCAGTGAGCCGTTAGGGTTTATCTCATGAATTACCGTTTCCCTACCAAAGAGATCCTTGAGAGTTATGCTACCAGTTGGACTTTCGACAACGTTACCTTTGTTATTTAGAGTGTAGCCGATTCTCTCTGGTTGCTCAGTCATAAAGCGCATATACTCACCTTTAGACCCAGTTTGTGGCATCCTGTAAGCGCCAAGTCTCTCAAGTGTCAAGTCTTCTTTGACTTTACCTGGTATATTGACAAATACTAAGGTTACACCCGAAGCGCTCAAATTAACATTACCGCCGTCAGCACTACTTGACGCATAGCGTATAGCACTATAGAAACTCCCGGCACCCTGATTGGCTGGAACTGAGATGCTAAAATCTATTGAAGCACTAGACCCTGGATCGATAGTCACCGTTTCTGGCAACTTGATAAACGGCCTAAGCGACCAAGTTTTTTGCGGCTCATTAGCACCAGTCAAGAGCTTAGGCGCGCCAGTGTCA
>CAZAOX010000012.1:11550-13153 GCA_964486985.1 uncultured Candidatus Saccharibacteria bacterium | reverse complement strand
CGTTAAAGGTGAAATCGATCACACTCAAGCTCAAAATAAGTTTCTGCTCCTTGTCAATATTCTTGACAGACAGAGCGTCCTCAACCACCTTGCCAGGCTCGATAGTGTAGTTTTTCCTTGGTGCGATGCTCAGAGCAGCCGACTCAGCCATAGAAGTTGATGCTGAGATTAACACCGTTGACCCAGCAAATATAGCCACAAGTGTTACTAGCAGAATGCTTTTCAAGCGATTCATTATTTTATAAACCCTCCATCATTAGTTAGCTTAAGTATAATCCTCATTGTACCACTAAAAACGCCCACTAGCTATAAAATTAACAGTCGTTGTATAAATACCAGCTTTTAAAACTTCGCTAGAATTAACAACGTAGCTAACTGTGAACTTCTTCATTAAACTAACATTTGGGGAAGACGCCACTACATCACCTGAGTCTAACTTAAACATATTTGGTTGATCATAACCATCAGAGACTACCGCATTTGTCCAACTCCCTTCTGGAGCATTGCCTATTTGAGGATCAGTGTTCGCCACTAAATTAATACCAAACTGATTCTCGCCTGCTCGGCTTACTGAGGGCTTGTCTAGGGATTTGATGACCTTTGTACCAGCGCTCATAGGTGCCGCTACCGCAGTGATAGCAAATCCACCTGACGCATTGGTGCCAACCGCCATTTGAGACTGCGCCACAAGCGTAGCATCAGGCCTAAGTTCACCTAAGTCTACATAATGGACGTTATTTGTTTCGACGCAGTTATACTCCACTTCTTCGGCAAAACAAAAAATTAGCATTGGTGGTACTTGAGTTGCGATTTCCACACCCTCAGTTGCGGCTCCTCGGATAGAGCCAAAATCAACCTGCGGCCCTGTAGCATCAGTTGATGAAAAAGTCCGTAACCGCACAGCAAAAGCATCATCAAAGCTCGTTGGATTTATGATATTTTCAAGTGTATAAGTCGACTTATGGTCAGTTGGTACCCCTGCCGTTCTAGATAAAACTAGTCTATTGGAGGACCTCTGAGTAATTGTAAAGCTAGTCTCACCCACCTGGTCGCTAAGTATTGCTCCTGAGACATTTATACCAGTTGGTGCGTCACAGGGGAAATACGATATCGGGTGTTGGCAAAACAGTAGCTCAACGGAGCCGACTGGGTCGGGACTCACATAGCGAAAGGATATTTTATAAAAAGTCGTTGCACCAACTTGAGAGCTATTCATATAAAGACTACGCTCTTGTAGGCGCATTGCGGCTTCCGCATCTGACGTAAATAAATTAAATACACCGACCAACATGCCCAATGCTATAACGGCGCTAAGCAGGTGAAATGCCAAAACATTCAAACGTCGCCAAAAGTTACCCCTTACCCAAGCCATGAGCATAATTATAGCAAAACTAAAGCGACCGACCTAAAGGTGGTCGGTCGCTTTGAGTATTCAAGATCTATCTCTTAGTACTGTGGGGCAGCTAGGAAGTTGATCTTGGTTGTGTAGACACCGGCTGGGGTGTCCGCAGCGATGTTACCAACGTAGCGAACTTTTGAAGTTGCACAACTGATAACTTCAGTGTTCTCCTGAGCTACAATCTCCGGGACCATCTGACTTGAC
>CAZAOX010000012.1:0-11450 GCA_964486985.1 uncultured Candidatus Saccharibacteria bacterium | reverse complement strand
ACTGATAACTTCAGTGTTCTCCTGAGCTACAATCTCCGGGACCATCTGACTTGACATCAGGAAGGTGAACTGAGCGTTATTGGCAGTTGTAGCATCGCTTATCGAAGGCGTATCACCATCCTTGTATGGATCCTCGATAATCAACGGTAGAGTCTTTGGGGTAATCCAGTTAACTGGGAAGGTCCCACCGTCCATAGTGTCACCAACATTATTACCAGCATCAAGGACAGGATCAACTAGAGCTAGACCAAACTGTTCGGTGCCTGGCTGGCTATGAGCCTTGACTGGCATGTCAGCGATGTGATCACCAACAGTGTTCCTAAGTGTATCGCCTGAGTAGTAAACCGTTGCACCACCAGACGAGTTAGAGCTTAAGCGCCAATAAGAATAAACATCCCAAGCCCGAGTAGTTTCTAGTGAATATTCACCATCGGGGTTACCTAGATTAAGCCTATTACCATTAACTACCTCCATAGCGTCACACGAACCGTGCTGAACTGCTTGAGTATCTGGGTTCTGCGTACCGACAGAAAAGGCCATAGTTTCCAGGACTTTAGTGACAATATGGATCGAATCAGTCATAACGTTAGCCACAGTCACGCCACCATCAATATTATGCGCACCACCATAGACGTGATCGTCCGTATCATCAGAGTCAAAAGTATTCATCTTGACGAAGAAATGACCTTCACCTGGGTTGGTGATGTAGTTAGTGCTTGATGCTAGGAAAATAATCTGTATCTGCTCATTAAATACCGGGCTAATTCCTGAGGCGTGAGTTAGGGTGACATAGTTATTCTTACCAGTCAAATCACCGCTATGACTATCATCCTCTTTATTTGCGGTAGTCATAGTCCAATCTGCTGATACATCAATGCCCCCTTGGAGAATCTGGAAGTCAGTGCCAGCAACTGGGCTAGTGTAATTTACATTTAGATCGCTTCGGTTTTCTGGCCAAGCATCTTCGTTACTCTCGCGATCGTCGTTAGCTGGACGTGCATCGCCTTCGTTATTACCGGGAGCCTGACAGACACCAGCAGCCGTTGTACAATACTGCAACGTAAAAGCTTTAATCGGACGGCTATCCACTACACTGTCCGTACTTACTCTAAAGCTAAAGGTTTCACCTGTCTTTTTACCGTTTGGTCCTGATCCTGGAGGAGCGTAATTTTCACCCCCGTTCCAAGAGTTTGGATTGGTCTCTGAGTTGCCTGCACCATCGGTATCCTGATAGCCAGGAGCCGAGCTGGACAAGAGCAGGGACCTTTCCGTTAATGGGTTCAACGCGTCTGCGAAAACCGCTGCCGCTGGGACAACTGCGGCTCCAACGAGCGCGGCGGTTGCACCAAATAGCATACCACGTCGAACAATTGACTTAAGAGTATACATATTTGCATTTCTCCTTGTTTATTTTATTTTTGCCCTTTGACAGGGGTTCAAGTCACATATTAGCATGAGCTTCATCAAAAAAGCAAGTATAGTTTTCCACATTTTCACAAATAGTCGCATCCGAACTAGAAAAACGGCACTACCACCGTCGAAAAATCAGCCGAATAGTGTCCAGCTACAGTGGAGCCAGCCACGTTAATTATCATACTTATAGTATATTTCGTCTCTGCAGTCTCTGAACGGCTAATCGCCACGTCATCACCGCTACGATACATAAATAAATCTGCTGTGCCATAATCAGGCATAATTTCACCAAAACTGACCCCTTCGCCTCCAGAATACTCGATATCAGCCCCAATATCTGGTGTTGTGTTTTTTACAGCATTAATGCCGAACTGCTCTTTCCCCGGCTTTGAGGCAGTCGGAGTAGTGAGGGCAGATAGCTTGTGTTGCTGATATGACGGCGGGTCACCCGAAACCTGCAAAGCATAACCATTACTCAGATAACTCCTTACGCCTACTTCAACTGTCGTGCTAGCAGTTTTATCTGTCGTTAGTACTCCTAGGTGCGACTCGCCACGGTTAATAATCACCTCCAAAAAAGGCTCACTATCTGTTGAAAATGAACTAAACGATGCCGTTGATCCAACAGAACTAACGCCATCATCGCCAGTCAAACTGCCGATAGTCGCCTGTGCACAGTATTTGCCAGAACAGCTATCCAGCGTCGCACCTGCACCAAATTCAGCTTCGGTGATTTCATAGTTTGGCGAAGTGGCGGTTGTTGCAAAAACAGACATACTAAAAATTGCCTGCCCCAACAAGCTAGCAAACCCGATTATGGCAATCACCCTCCATTTCATTTTATCCATATGCACTATACCTATATTATCATCTATACTGAGTTGAAACTCAACTAGCAACAATCTGTCAAATGTAGTAAGCTAAACATAAGCGTTAATTTGAATTTTACCGCAATTTTTAATTATGAAAACAGATGATGATAGCAAAACTGATAAGCCTACTGATGGAGATAGTAGCTCTAATGAGCCGATTCAACAAGATGTACCTGCGGACGCCCTAAGTCGAACACCCGATGAGCTTGAAGAAGAGAGAGAAAATGAAGTAGCTAAAACCGACGGTGAAAAGTCTGACAAGAAGACAGTTGAAAAAAAGATCTCTCCGATTAGACGATTTTTCCGCAAAGTTAATCTATATTTATTGATTTTCATCCTACTCTTAGTGATTAGTGTAGTTGTGACAATTGTTTACTATCTGAACAGTGCTAAGGAACCGATTAAGCCAGATATCGCCAGCCAAGAGCTAACCGAAGAAGCCTTACAACAATTAGCCAATACTGATGCTTCTGTGGGCGGTGCCTCGCAAACTCTGACCATCCAGGGCAATGCGATCATTGAAGGCCAAACACTGATGCGTGGCAATTTAAATGTCGCTGGCAATTTTCAGGCAGGCGGTACGATACAGGGCCCAAGTCTGACTATATCTGGCGAGTCAAACCTAGGTAGCGCTCAACTAAGCTCTCTACAAGTAGCCAATAGCGCCGCTATCCAGGGCAATACCACCCTTCGTGATCTCAGTGTTGCTGGTAGCTCAGCCTTCAGTGGTGCGATGACTGCCTCGCAAATCTCCGTCACAAAATTAATTATGAGTGGCAACGCCTCACTAGAGGTGCCAAATCACATCGGCTTTACAGGACCGCCACCAAGTCGAACTATCAATGGTAGCGTCCTCGGCGCCGGTGGATCAGCTTCAGTCAGTGGATCTGACACTACAGGTACTATCAACGTCAATACTGGTAACGGGCCAACGGCCGGTTGCTTTATCCGCATCAATTTTCATCAACGCTTCTCAAATCAACCTCACGTCATCATTAGCCCTATCGGCTCCGCTGCTGGCCGTAGTCAATACTATGTCGACCGTGACAACTCAGGCTTCAGCGTCTGCGTCAGCTCCCCTTCTCCAGCCAATCAAGCCTTTGCTTTCGACTACTTCGTGACAAACTAATCTTAAACATCCATAAACACCACTACCTTGTTAGCGGTGACGTGCATGAGAGCTCGGTGGATTTTAACGATTTTTACCTGCCCATCAGGAGTGTTGATTTTTAATTCACATGGCACTAACATGCATAGAAAATTATGGTGTTTCGGCAAAATATCAAAAGGCCCGACTTCATTAACCGCGCTAACACTATAAGCTTCGCCTTCATAGTAAACATGAAATGGTGCATAAACTTTCACCCCTAGAGTTGGCTTGCTAGTTTTTATTTCAGCTTCTGCTTCAGGCATTATCCTGCCTCTTGTTCGCTTACTTCTTCCGCTTCACCCTCATCAGTATCTTCTGGTGCAGACGACTGAATCGAGTCTACTTTTGGAGCTACTGGCTCAAGCTTACCAATGATTTCCTCTACGCCATCAAGTGTCTGTTCTCGAGTGATATTTTCTCCAGGCACGCCCGTAACTTTCTCCATAACATTAAATCGCTGTTTGAAAAACTCAATTAGTTGCTTGGCCTTAAAATAATCGTCCCTATCTTCAGTTGACAGCTCTGACTCACCGATGATAGCGATGATACCTTTGAGTGACTCGTATTTTTGTAAAATCGCCATGGAGCGCATCGCTAAATCATAATGCCTCTGTCCAACAACTTCAGGTGTCAGCAGGCTAGACTTAGACGCCAATATGTCTACCGCTGGGCGGATACCCTGAGCGGCCACCGCACGACTAAGCACAATTGTTGAATCAAGCTCGTGCTGAATCATTTGAACAGCCGGATCTGACAAATCATCTGCTGGAACATATATAGTCTGCAGGGCTGTGATCGAACCATTGACATTGCTGGCCAATCTATCCTGGAACGACTTAACGTCTGAGAATACCGTTGGCTGATAGCCACCCTCTGATGGGGTCTGATCAATAATCGTTGAGACTTCATTACGAGCCTGGATATAACGATACATATTGTCAGCGAACAATAGGACATCTTTCTTCCGATCGTCTCTAAAGTATTCTGCTAGAGTGATAGCGCTCAGTCCAACTAAGCTACGCTGAACTGGGTTCTCGTTCATCTGGCCAAAGAACATGGCCGTATTTTTCAAAAGATCATTTTCCTCAAGTGTCTGATACAACTCATGGCCTTCACGAATCCGCTCGCCAATACCCGCGAACATGCTGATAGCTCCCGAACCTACGGCCACGTTATTGATAATCTCCATAGTCAAAACAGTTTTACCAACACCAGCACCACCAACAATACCGATTTTTCTACCCTTAACGAAAGGTGTGAAGAAGTCCAGAACCTTCAGACCTGTCTCTAGAATGTCATCAGGCCGACTCTCAAGACTTGTTTCTTGAAAAGCTGGAGAAAATATCGCACGCCTCGGCATTTTAGCAAGTACTGCATCATCAAGCTGAGGCTTGCCGTCAATGGGTCGCCCCATAGCATCCCAAACTCGACCAATCATCTCCTCACCAACTGGTATCTCTAAACTCCGACCACTCCTCGAAACAGTTTGACCTTTTTGAATACCATAATCCCCACCAATATTAAGGCAAATTGCCGTATCGCCACCAGTTAAACTGCTAACAAGAATTGGTGATTTATGTTCATTGTCGACATAGAGCATCTCATTTATCTCTGGCATGTCCTCGATAAACTGAACACTGATAACTAGACCTTTTAGGCTCCGCACCGTCCCTTTTGCATAATTTACCTGTCCGCTCATACTGTCATACCTCCTGTTCGAATTTTCTTCAAACTAGCCAAAGATTCTTTCAGCCGAGTATCCACTAAGTTACGTTTCGACCGATTGTATTCAGTCCTCAGTTCAGACGCCGTCTCTTCGGATCGCTCCTTGGCCGCTGACATAGCCTTGAAACGACTCGCCACTTGAGCCAGACGACTATCATAGATAAACTGAGAAATTGTTAATCGTAAGATTGAACTTTCCAAATAAGCCGCTACTGCATAAGAACTAGGCTCGAAAATATGGGTTTTCTCGCTAACAATATCACTATTCACAGTATCTAAGTCAGCCACCCTGCCTCGTCGTGAGACTACTTCACTCAAATCAACCTCTTTAATGTCTTGTTGGCCTAGCGATACATAGTTCTGATAATATATCCGACTTTTTTCATATTTTTTGATGATATCCATCAACGGATCAACATTTATATAGTCCCTTTCGGGTAAGTCAAAGTAATAATCAAAATGAATATGAGCCTGCTTAAGCTTTAGTGAGCCATGATAGCCGATAACTAAAACGTCATTTTTGCGCTCATCATAACGCTCCATGAATTTTTTAATTAAGCGCTGGTCAATATCACCACTCAGCCCAGCCTTGGCAGTAATCAAAATCATCAGTTCCTTTTCAATAGGCTTCTCACCTGGCTGACGACCAAAGTTAAACAAGACATCCACTCTAATTTGTTTGTATATGTTCCAAACTTCATCAAAAAACTGATTACTAATCAGAACTTTATTTTTCGTTTTAGCAATCTGCATGCTACTCAGACTTTCTAAGGCGGAAGTTAAGCTAACAACTGAACGAATAGCCGTTTCCTCAGCCTTTATCTCTAGCGGTCGCCTCATGCGTTCGCCTCTGACACAGTATCCGCCTCTGCCTCATCACCACGAGCCATTTCTTCTGCCTGACGTTTCTTTTCAGCTTCAATTCTTGCTTGCTTTTCAATCGCTGCCTTCTTTACTTCATCGATAGTTGTCACTTCAGACTTTAAGGCATCGCAAAGTTCATCAAAATTGCCCTTCAAATCTTTATCTTCTTGAAGTTTCGATGCATAATCACGCACTTTTGCTTTCAGTGCATCGATATTGATAATCTCCTCTGGCTTACTGTCAAGTATGACCGTCATCAAAAACTGTTGCTCAGCAAAGCTATAAATTTCACCGATAGCCTGAGTCATTAACCTGAATAATGCCTTACCCTTATCATAATCAGCCTGTGCTTCAGGACTAAGCTCTGTACCAAAATGTGCATACTCTTCAGCTACTCGATAGCCCGCCAATGTCTGATTTAGCCTATCTGCTAGAGATTTCTCTCGAGAATTCTGCCCAACACCACCAACTCGAGTCACCGAAAGGCCAGTGCTAACTGCCGGCTTCATGGTATCTCGAAATATCTGACCGTCCAAGATCCACTGGCCGTCTGTCATCGACATCACATTTGTCGGCAAATAGGCTGTGATATCACCTCCTGGGGCATAAACAATCGGAATAATCGTCTGGCTAGCATGATTTGAAGCAGTTTTACCGGCTCTCTCAACGAGGCTTGAATGGGTAAAGAACATATCCCCAGGGTAGCTATCACGCCCCGGGCTAACTCCAGCTATCAAGGAAATTTCCCGATAAGCCTGCGCATGAGCTGTCAAATCATCATAAATCACCAGCGTGTCCATGTTGCATTTTTGCCAAAAATACTCACCGTGTGATGCCCCGATATATGGCACTAGGTAGGTCAGGACCAGCGATTCAAACATATTAGTCACTACAACTACTGCCTTGTCCAAAGCCCCATTTTTTTCTAATTCGCCTACCAACTGAGCAACATCTCGCTGGCGCTTAGCCACCAAAACATAAACCACTGTGATGTCAGTATTTTTCTGATTGATCGCCACCTGAAGAGCCAAAGCTGTTTTGCCAACTTTGCTATCACCGAGCAAAGCCATCCTCTGGCCACGGGCCAGCGAATATTCAAGATCGAGGATAGTCACTCCAGTCTCGACAGGTGTATCTAGAAGCTCTCGCTCATAGAGCATCGGCGCATCATGAAATATCTCCCATTCCATGTCAGGGACTATCGGCCCCTTGCCGTCAATAGGCTCGCCAAAAGCGTTAACTACTCTACCTATGTAATTTTTGCCAACTTTTGTCAGTAGCTGAGTATTCTCGACTACGCAAACCATGCCGACCTTCAACGGAGTTGGGTCCAATTTCATAACAATCACAAAATCTTCATAGATATGATGAACGTAGCCTCGAGTTTCGTCATCAAAGCGCACCAAAGCATGGACATTAGTCGGGTGAAGCCCTTTAACTTTAACCATAAATGAATCAATGCCGATAATTTCACCGACTGGGTTACCAGCCGTAACTAAAGCCTGAAATCCACCGGTATTATCCACCCAAGGCCTCCAGTTGCTTCACCAGGAGATGCCGTTTCCCAGAAAGCTGAGATCGTAAGCTCAAATCATGTATTTGATTGGTGGTCCTAAGGTGCACACCGCCAAGCAGGCCCGGCTGCAGACCTATGGAAATCACAGCTTGTGGGTGAATCTCTGCCCGCACCCAATTAGCTAGAAGCCGCAAACTCTCCTGATCAGCAGTTGATGCAAAAGTCATATGAATTGTAGGTGCCTTATCTTTAAACTCTCTTATTTGGCGAATTAGGCTACTACGCTCCTGGCTACTGCTCAAGTTAAGAGAATTGACCGACACAAGATCACGAAGCTGTTCAGACATGGCTGGTTGCTGACTAGCTACTGCTCCGACTTTCTGTCGTGCCTCAACTGACACCAAATAATTATCTATTTGCTCAAGCTCATTAACCAATCTACGTAAATCTACCTTACTAACCACACTGGCTGGCAAAACAAACCTGCTAGACGAAAGCTCCTCAGGATGGCTCATAGTTGCATATCATCTTTCATCGCCTGCTTGCTAGACTCAAGCTGTTCGATTATCGCAGGTAGTTCTGCTCTTAAGTTCGACCTTTCGCCCAGTGCATCCATCAGATAATGTTCAACTATCCTGGCTAAGTTATCATTGATGGCGTCGCTCATCATTTTCTTTTGATTGGCAATAGATTGATCTAGCATACTACTCAACTGCTGATACTGCCCCTCAAGAGCCTGCACACTCGTCCTTAGCGCCACTAACATTTGATCTTGTGAATTACGAGTAACTTGTACGCTATCGATGCTTTCCCTGTATATCTCACCCAACTTCCTGGCCTGAGTACTGGCATTTTGCCGTAATATCTGACCAAGTTGCTCTGACTGCTGGCCAGCCAAAATAGCACTTTGACGTATCGACTCCAATATCTTTGACTGCTCTGATTGGATATTCGAGATATTTGCTTTATTGTCCTGAAAAACCGTCACCATCATCACCTCTTGACTAGCAACAATCTGCTGGAGGTTTGTAGTCATTTGCTGATATTTTTCATAGACCATTTGTGCGTTACGGCTAAGAGATTGGGCGACCAGCTCCTGAGCCTCACCCGATACCCTAGTATAGTCACTAATGCGCTCATTTAGTTGCTCTGTTATCTCTTGATTGATTCTGGAAATAGTCACATCCAGCTGTTTCTGTAGATACCCTCTTAAGTCAATTGATACTTGACCCATCGTAGTTTCGACTTCTTGCCCCAATCGACCAGACTGCTCATCGATCAGCTTCTTAAAATGCTCTCGGCCAATCTGGCGTAGCTCCTCACGAAATTGCTCATCAAACAGCTCATCAGCAACTTCTATAACATCACCCTCTGTTAGTGGCTGTTGCGTAACTACTGCTTTTTTCTTTTTCCTCTTAAACAATCTCACAAAATCCCACCCTAGATCCCTCTTACAACTTCAATAATAAATATACCGCAAACAGGCCGATTATTAAAATCAACAGACTTGTCAGAATTATTTCTAGCAACCCCCTAAAGATTGACTTTTTTGACATTGGATTGCGCCCAATAGAAATCATGCCATTGCGCACTCCAGAATAAATCACAATAATCGCTGTTATTAAACTCACAGCGGTGATAGCCATGCTAAGATATATTCGAATTGGATCAACTTCCTTTTCAGCAATCGCTTGTCCGATTCGTTCTAGCACCTCGGGAACTTTAGCTTTAGTGGACTTCTCATTGGGGTTTTGACGAATATCTATCGTCACTGGTATCGACCCGAGCTTAACTGTCTGATTGTCTTTTCCCGTAACGTCCTTGATATTAGTTGATCCCAAAGAGTTGCTCTGTCCATCAAATGCGCCAGCTGCACGCCCAAACACGGTAGACTCCTCTGTGCCGGCCTTCATCGCCACACCCTCGATCGATGAAATTGTCAGGTAATCACCTTTAGTAATTGGCCCGCCTTGAGTACTGACTAGAACAGGGTATGTACCAGTCACTGCTACAAAAGCCTCATTCTCAAGTGAGCTGTCTGATAGTTGTAGTGACAATTTCTGTCTATCGACAACAACGCCAAACATCCCCTTCGGCTCCGACTGAGAAGCCGCTCGAACACGATTTGACTTAGACTCAACCAGCTCAACTATCTTGCCGTACTCTATCGACTTATCGGCAGCGTAACCCTGGACATCACTGGTAGTCGCTAAACTAGGACTAACCATACCAACAGCAAAAAACGCTAAACCTATGCTGATAATCCCAATTTTAATATGACGGACCCTCACAGTTGATTGGCTATTTAACCACCTCCTTTTAACCTCTTTAATTATAGCATAACCTCTAAGCAAAATTAGGCAGCTTTTCCTGGCTTTTTAGACAGATTCGTCTTTGGCCTGTTCGCTATCACTAAATCAAAGATTTTAGCTGTTATTTCATCAATGCTTATGCTAAGATAAACATAAGCTTTGATGGACCACCGCACGTCACAGTGAAACAAATAATTTTATAGCCCTAACGGGGGTAAAACAATCAAAATGACTGTGTGGTCACGCCATTCATTTCAGTTTGCTGGGCGGCATATTTTGTCAAAAATATGCATTAGTTTAATATTTGTTGTAATTATTACATCAATATTTTTCTTAGTAGCCCCTTTTTCGACTCACGCCGCCAGCAAAACTATCAGCTTTTCTGCTCGCCTCAAAAATGCTAGTGGTGGAGTTGTTGCTGACGGTAGTTATAACGTCAGTTTTCGCCTATATTCTCAGGCCAATGACGGAGACCCCGTCTGGGCAGAAACCTATAATGACACCAACGGCTCTAGTCCTGGAGAAGACTACCGAGTAAAAGTTGTCAATGGCTACCTAAATGTCAAGCTTGGCTCTCGTCAGGCCTTTAGTGGTATCAACTGGGAAGACGATCTCTGGCTAACTATGAATATCGGCGGAACGGCACAGGTGGCCGATCCAGGGTCAATCGACTGGGATGGCGAAATGTCTCCTCGAATCCAGCTGACTGCCGTACCCTATGCCCTAAGCGCTGGATCTGTTGGTGGAAAAACTGCCGACAAGCTAGTCCAGCTTGGTCAGGGAAAGCAATCAGACAATAGCAACCAAAGTAGTATCTTTATCGATAAAATAGGCTCTGGCAATCTAGTCCAGCTCCAAGCATCGGGTGAAGATATTTTTACTATCAATGAAACAGGCAGTATCGTCCTTGGGTCGGCTACAGATCAATCAATTTCTATCAGCTCTGCGACAGATGAAGTTGGCGCTAATCTGACTATGTCAGCGGGTGACGGTCAGGATGGCGGCTCTCTAGTTCTCCAGGGAGGATCAGCCAACAGTGAAAACGGTGACGGAGGAGACGTAAATATCGACGCAGGCGCAGGAAGTGGGACGGGCAGTGGTGGCAGTATCAGCCTCGGAGCCTTGAATGCTACAGAAATAGTCATAGGTAATACTGGATCGACAACTACGATTGATGGCTCGCTCCAAACCAACACTATCGACACCTCCTCAGAGGCTGGGCTACTGATTGGCGGTGAAAACGCTACGGGCATCAGCCTGGGTCAAGACACCACTTTAGCAGATGGCAAATCACTCTCTGTTAATGGAGATATGAGTGTTAAAAGCTCTCTGGAAAATAGCGATTCTGCTTTCTCGGTCCAAAATGCGAATGAGGACAACCAATTCAATATCGACACTCTGAACAATCGCATCACTATCGGTACGATTGATGAAGTCGCCACACTATTGACTCTCGATACCAAAACTACCTCCGGTGACCCATCTGGAGTTAACGGCGCCATGTACTACAACAGCGATAGCTCAAAATTCCGTTGCTACGAAGGTGGTGAATGGAAAGATTGCATCACCCCGTTACCGGTCGCAAAAATAGCTAAAAC
>CAZAOX010000011.1:0-14089 GCA_964486985.1 uncultured Candidatus Saccharibacteria bacterium | reverse complement strand
GCTATGATAATAGCATCACGAAAACTGATCTCTCTATTCTTCTCATCGCGCAATATCCCCTCGTCGAGTAGTTGTAGTAGAGTAGTCAGCACTGAGGTGTGAGCTTTTTCAATCTCATCAAGCAAAACTACGCTAAAAGGCTTTTTTGATATTTGTGCAGTTAAGCTCATTGGATCGTCTGCCCCATCAGCTATTAACCTTGAAACGTCCTCCGGCCTGACATATTCATTAAGATCAAGGCGGATAATATCATCTTCACCGTCAAAATAAACATCCGCAAGCGCTTTAGCAAGTTCTGTCTTACCAACACCAGTCGGTCCTAGAAATAAAAATGTACCAATCGGCCGATTAGGGTTTCTCACGCCAGCTCTAGCCCTACGGATAGCATCACTAACGACAGATACCGCTCGAGTTTGATTTATCATCCGCCGATGAATCAGTTCTTCTAGATTAAGCAGGGTCTCCCTTTCTTTTTCTGAGTCAGGTGCTGAGATTTTAATGTTCATCGTTTTTTCCAAAGCTTCATGAACAGATTGCTGGGTCACTAGCCCGTTTTGAGCATAGCTTGCAGCTGACTCAAGCACTTTAAGTGCCTGCCCAGGCATAGCCAGATCCTGAACATAACGAGCACCTAACCTGTAGGCCTCCATCAGCGCCTGTTGCATATATGTTACCTTATATTGGTACTCCAAGCCTATCAATTGATCTCTGATTATACTAAACGTTTCTTCTTGATCAGCAGGTGCAACTCGCAAAACGTTTAATGTATGTGCTAATTGCGTATTGCGTTTCGATATTTGCAGAAATCGTTGTTCGTCCATAGTCAAGATTATTCGCAATCGACCGGCTTCTAGAATTGGTAGCAAAACATTACCTAGATCAACCGATCCTACACCCTCCTCAAAGAATAATTGAGCATTATCGAGGCATAAAATAATATTTTTCGCCAAATATGCCTCTGATAGAATCAAATCTACCAGCCCTTCAAGTTCGCCACGGCCACCAGCCTGCCCTATGAGAGAAGACGCGTCCAGCACAAACACCTGTTGATACAACAGGCTAGAAGGAATATGCTTATGTCCATCTATAAGCATCTCGGCAAATGCTGCGACAATAGTACTTTTTCCCGAGCCGTCAGGCCCAACAAGCGCTATGTTTTGCCTACCACCAGAACTAAACGTCTGAACCAGACGATCAAGAGATTCTTGATGAACATCAGTTTTTGTCATAATCGTTCCACCGCTGACTTGCATTGAAATATTCTGAGCATACCTCATGAGTGTTGGCGTCCATCCAAATGACCAGTCTCTAGCTATCCCGCCGGTACGCATAGGCTTATCTAGGCGACGATTTGCAAGGTTTTTTATCCTCTCGTACCAGCGAATACCATCATCTAAATCTGACATTTCTAGTTTAAGACTAGCCAGAAGCGCCTCATGAGACGGAAATTGCTCCACCAAGGCAGCGATCAAAACCGCACCAGTAACCTCAGAGACCCCAGTTCGCAAAGCTATCGCCAGAGCTGATTCCCAGACTTCCTCGGTAGATATGATTTCTTCGTCAGCAATATTTTTTACAAAACCTGAAGTTAGCCCAAGCCGATTAGACATGAACCAGCCAGCTCGAGTTTTGCTTATGACCTTTGCTATCTGCCCTGGTGTAGGCTCCTCGGGAAGCCTGCCTAAAATATCCATAGCCAAGACTTGATCGATACCCTTCTGTGCATCAAACTTTGGCGTAAAAGAAAGTTCCCCCTGGCGCCAAGACACTAACATTGCTAAGGGCCCTATCAAGCCTACAAATAACCAGCCCACAGAGTCTTTAGTCGCCAACAATAGAATACCGATAACCCCAAAAAACAACATTAAAATATAAGTCAAGGCGACCCAAGCCTTACCATACCTACGTAAGAACCGAGCTTTTTTAGATCTTAAGCTGTAATAGTCAAATCTAGACTTCATGAGCCAACTCCCATGAACCACATAATCACCCCGAGAATAGGAATGATAGGCAAAAATACCCACACTACAATAGCTACAATCGCCCAGATAAGACTTAGTGATATGGCAATCAAGCCTATCAGGATAGTGATGCTACGTATCGTTCCGCCAACAACTCGTGAGAACAGCCTGTCAAAAAATGCGCTAATCTGAACAGGCAATGGGCCCTGAGGTGAACCGGCTGATATCTGCTTAAAAGGATTAAATAATGTTTTTAATAGTAGCCCTATAGAGAAAAAATTAGCAACTGCTAAGATGCCCCTGTAAACTCTTTTTAGATGATCGGACCAACCACGGCCGTACCACCACCCCAAAACCCCCACCAAAAACATAGCTCTATTATAGCCTAAGTGGTATCATAAATAAATATGCCCAAACAACGACTGAGTACCTTTATCGGTAAAACGATAAAATATCTAATGCGCCTACGTGGAGGGGGTTCCGCTCTACCGGGTCTAGTCGTTGAAAAAATAGACCCTGGCTATTTGAAGCGCACTCTTGAACAACTACCCATGGGAGTTGTAGTTATCAGCGGTACTAATGGCAAAACTACCACAACAAAAATCGTGTCCGAACTGCTCGAATCTGCAGGTCTAAAAGTTATAACAAATAAAACCGGTAGTAATTTTTCTAGAGGTATTATCGCCGCTCTTTTGGATTATGTTGATTGCCAAGGAAGGTTGGATGCAAGTATCGCAGTTCTTGAATTGGATGAAGCCTGGGCCGTACGCTTTATTGAACAGGTAAAGCCCCGCTACAGTCTCTTGCTAAATGTCTCTGAAGACCAGGTGGACCGATTCGGAGGGGCTGATACTACAGCCAAAATGCTAGAAAAGATTGCCTTCGCCACAACCAACACTATAGTACTAAACCGTGATGACCCTCGCCTTTCTATGATTGGCGACAAGCTAAAGTCAGTAAAAACAGTGTTTTTTGGTGCCTCCAAGCCTATCCTGAACGACCGATCGATGGAATATGATAATAAATCCAGCCCTACAAGGGTCGCAGATGTCGAGCTAGTTTCTATAGAAAAAAGTAAAATCACTCTACGTTTTGACGGCCACGACTACACCGCCGCCCCCGCACTAAGCGGGATTCATAACTTCCTCAATATTACTGCTGCTGTCAGCCTAGTCCGGCAAATATTAGATGCTAGTCAAGATATGGATAAAATTGTCTCAACAATCCCAACAATTCAACCAGCCTTTGGGCGCGGTGAGACTCTTGATATCAACAACCAGAGCCTAAAATTGTCATTAGTCAAAAATCTAGCTAGTTTTCAAGCTACAATCGACAATCTCCCCGAGCGATCAAAGCGAACAATGCTTGTTATCAACAACCACTATGCAGACGGAAAAGATATTAGCTGGCTAAAAAAAGCAGATTTCTCGAATCTTCAGTCAGTTGATGTAGTTAGTGGTATTTGCGCAGACGAAGCAACCAACTATCTAGAAGAAAGGGGGGTATCGATCGGACGTACCATCTCAAAACCTTCAGAGGCGCTCGATTTCTTCCTAAGAAACGAGAGTTCCGACCAAAAACAACTCCTTTGCTCATACACCGCCATGATTGAGGTCAGGAAACTACTCTCTAAATATACTTCTCTTAAAAAAATTGATTAGCTAGGGTTTAGTCCACGCTTTGATACAATAGGCCTAGATATGTTAACTGCGATTAAACAATTTTTCTCCAAAATCCCAACTATAGTCTATATCGGTATCGTTGCATTTGTATCCAGAATAGTATTTCTCACAAAATCTGATGTTTGGCATGATGAGGGCTATTCAGCAATGATTATCAATAGACCACTGTCAGACATCCTAGCCATAACAGCTAACGATGTTCATCCACCTCTTTATTATCTACTCCTCAATTTTTGGCAATCAATATTTGGACCTTCCGTAGTATCCTTGAGAGGCTTTAGCGTACTAGTAGGTGTGGCGACTGTAATATTGTTGTATTTTTTACTACGTAAAATCTTTTCCGAAAAAATCGCTGTTCTAGGCGGCATTTTCGCGGCCATAGGCCCGTTCCTTGTTCGCTATAGCTTTGAGATGCGCATGTATAGCCTCGTAGCCCTGCTGGCCGTTGCTTCGACATACTTACTGGTACTAGCCTTAGACAAAAAAACTAAAAACAAATTACTGCATTGGATTGGCTATGGACTAACTATTGCCACTGGACTATACACCCAATATTTTTTCATATTTATCCTACCGACTCATTTTATATATACTCTGCAAAAAAGCCAGTGGGACATCAAAACAATTCTTAAAAATAAAGGCTGGTGGCTAGGCTACGCAATTGCTGGAGGCCTCTTTTTACTCTGGCTCCCAACAATGATTAACCAAATGTCTCGCGTCCAAGAGAAATTTTGGATACCAGCTGTGGATGCCAGTTCTATACCAAAAACAATCTCCATGTTTATGATATATAGCGACATACTTGTGCCTATCTTTGGCTATACCCTATTATTGGCGATCATACTCTTGCCCTACTATATGGCCAAAAATAAACGAGTCGAAATATCACTGGTAGCTGGCTGGTTGATCTTCCCAATTATAGGAGTTTTTCTACTCAGCCTTTCTCGATCGGTATATATCGATCGTTATTTTACCTATAGCGCACCAGCCTTCTATGCCCTGCTGGCGGTTATCATAGGCTCTCTCAAATTACCTCAAAAAAAGCAATGGATATCTCCAATGTTAGCCAGCTTTGTTTTTGGGCTAATGCTTATCGGTGCATTTAATATCAGCCTGGTCTCTACACATCAAATGGGGCAAGCGATTTCTGTCGTCAACCAAAAATATCAGCCTGGCGATAAAATTATCTCAGCTGAGCTATATACTTTCTTTGACTCTTCTTATTACAACCAAACTAATCAGCCAATTTATTTATTATCTAAAAAACCTTTCACCAAATATGGTGAGTATAGCCTCATTTATGATCAGCCTCATTTGCGTATCCCTAGCCTGTCTTCAGTAAAGGCTGAGCGTGTATGGCTGATCGGAAAAGCTGGTGAAAAACGTTATTTCAGATCAGGAGTTCCAAAAAATTGGAATCTGATAGAAGCAGCTTATAGCGGTGGGGATACCATCATCAATCTCTACCAGATAAAATCGTAACTGGACAGATTGGCACCAGATTGATATAATCTCTACTGTTCGGGGTGTGGCGCAGTTGGTAGCGCGCGCGGTTTGGGACCGTGAGGTCGCTGGTTCAAGTCCAGTCACCCCGACCAATAAAAAACCTGCCTATGTTAAGGCAGATTTTTTATTTTTAATCCTTTACCTACTTGGCAAATTCAATTGCGCGAGTTTCACGGATGACATTGACCTTGATAGTCCCAGGATACTGCATAGTACTTTCAATTTTAGTGGCGATATCACGAGCTAATTTGATAGCAGATAGGTCATCAATCTTTTCTGGTGTTACAATCACCCGAACTTCACGACCAGCTGATATAGCATAAGCTTTGTCGATACCGTCAAAGCTTGTAGCGACATTTTCAAGATCTCGCATCCTCTCGGCAAAATTCTCAGCTGAAACGTTCCTGGCGCCTGGCCTAGCGCCACTAGCTGCATCGCAAACCCTAACAATGACCGCTTCAGGTGTAGTAGCTTCAATGTCATCATGATGCGCTTCGATAGCATGAACAATTCGTTCGTCCATACCATATTTACGAGCTAGCTCTGCACCGATGTGATGATGCTTGCCTTCGATTTTATGAGTAACAGCCTTACCAACATCGTGTAGCAAAGTAGCAATCTTGGTTATCCTGACATCAGCGCCGATCTCCTCAGCTATCATGCCGGCGATCTGAGCCATTTCAGTGCTGTGCTTGAGAACGTTTTGACCATACGAAGTCCTAAACTTCAACTCACCTAGAAGATGTAGCATCTCCTTAGGTATCCCTACGACGCCAACTTCGCGCATGGCATCTTCACCAGCTTGACGAGTTTCTTTATCGATTTGGCGCTTAGCTTTCTCAACAATCTCCTCAATACGCCCTGGATGGATACGCCCATCCTTCATCAACATTTCTAGCGCCAATCTAGCAACCTGACGCCTAACCGGGTCAAAGCTCGACAAAATAACCATACCAGGAGTGTCATCTACTAAGATATCAACACCAGTGGCTCGCTGAAGAGCTTGGATATTGCGACCTTCTTTTCCAATAATCCGCCCCTTCATTTCATCGTCAGTCAAGGCAACTGATGTGACAGTGCGCTCAGCAGTCACCTCATTGCTCATCCTCTCCATAGCTGTCACGAGTATCAGCTGAGCCTTCTCTTCTGCATCATCAGCAGCTTCACGTTGCAGCTTAACAATTAGCTCAGATAAGTCACCCTTGATGTCCCGCTCAGTCATCTGCATCAATTTCTCAGCAGCTTCTTTCTTCTTAAGACCCGCAATTTTTTCGAGCTTATCCTGTTGTCGAGTCCTAATATCGCGAATTTCACCTTTTAGCGATTCGACTTCGCCTTCTTGAGCACGAAGTTTTTCTGCACGCTTATCGAGCTCGTCAAGCTTACGGTCTAACGTAGTTTCTCTATCGGCAAGGCGATTTTCAATCTTCTGCAGTTCTTTGCGACGCTCCTGCTCAATCTTTAGCGCCTCATCTTTCGCCTTGAGAACTATGTCGCTAGCTTTTGACTTAGCATTAGCTATATCACGCTCAATTTTATTTTTACTAGAAGTCTGCCTACTTCGTTGATAACCTACTAGCCCGCCGGCCCCCAAAACAGCACCGACAATAGCAGTGATTATAATTTCTATCATGATATCCTCCTCTTGAAACGCTTGAAAAATGCCTATGCAACAAAGGCTCTATCTGTCAACTTAGATATATCCACACCTGTACAAAAGACATTATCTCAAACGACTAAATTACCAGTTATTGAAGTTTCAACGAACACTTAGGTCCTTTTAAATAATACTTTAGTTGACGATATTTAGCAAACAAAAAAACTATTTCCGCGGTGAAGTGATATGTGGCTGGCTACCATAATGAGGTAAGGCTATTTGATCATTTTGACCGTCCCTTAAGCGCCCGAGAGCCTTATCCTGCCAATCGTCGCCAGTCTCCCCAACAATAGGCGCGCTCAAACTATCAGCCAAAGTATTTGCAACAGTAATTCCGATACGCAGACCGGTAAAACTACCTGGGCCCAATAAAACTCCTATGCCAGCAACGTCCTTCAAATCCATTTTTAGTTCCGTCAAGCTGTCGCTTAAAAACTTCAAAAGCCCCTTCGCCAAAGATCGATTAGCTTCCCACTGAAAAGAGTGTCTAGTATCTCCGAAAACAACGACTAGCCGACACACTGGCGTAGACGTGTCTAGCAAAATTATCATTTCAATTCCTCCAACAATCTCTCAAATCTACCCGAAGTCACAATAATGTTGACCTTTCTACTATCGTCACCTATGGCCTCAATCTTGATTTGCAACCTATCATCAGGTAACACCCCATGAACTGATTCGGCCCACTCGATAACTACTACTGTTTTTTTATCTTCTAACACCTCATTTAACTCATCAATCATTATTCCAGGATCAGCCAACCTGTAAAAATCATAATGGCGAAGCTCAAGCTCATCTTGACCACTATATAACCGGCTAATTGTAAAAGTTGGACTCTGAACCACCTCCTCTATACCCATCCCCTTAGCCAAGCCCTTCGTGAAGGTAGTCTTGCCGGCACCGATGTCACCAATCAACTCCACAACCTCACCACCCACAAAGTTAGCGCCTAAGGACTCACCCAATTGCCTCATATCAACTTCACTAGATATTTCAAATGTCATCTCTATAATTATACTACGGCAGTCTATTGGCACAAAACTATCCTTAGTATATAATTAAGCATTAGAGATATGCGCGTATCAGACAATGTTATTGAAAAGATACTACGGCAGGGTGAGGTCATTGACGAATCGCAACTTGCCGATTTTAAGATAGAAGCCGAAAGATACAAAAAGTCTCTCCAAAGCATCATACTTGACCAGAAAATTATCTCAGACCAAAAACTCACCAAACTGATAGGAGAGTACATTGGAGTACCGTTCACCACTCTAGACCCCAAAAAAATTACTCGCGAGGTATTGGGGAAAATACCAGAGCATATCGCTCGACAATATAATGTCGTACTTTTTGATGAGTCCGAAAACGGGTCCCTAAGCCTTGCGATGGAAGACCCCGATGATGTCCAGGCTTTAAATTTTATTCAAAAAGAAATTGGATATAATGTTAAGGTTTTCCTTGCTACGAGAGAAAACATACTAAGTTGCCTAGAAAATTACAGAGAAGACGTCGACAAAGAACTCGATGAAGTCATAGCTATCCAACAAGATACTCAAACTGATTCTCAAGTAGTTTCAGAGGAGGATTTTGCTGAAAACTCGCCTATAGCTCAAACTGTAAGCCTACTACTGGAATACGCTATTAAATCAAGTGCCAGTGATATTCATATCGAACCAAGAGAAGGTTTCGTTCAGGTTCGATACCGAATTGATGGAGTCCTAAAAGAAGTTAACAAACTGCCAGGGAATGTCCTAAACGCTCTGGTCAGCCGTATTAAGATCCTAGCAAACCTGAAGATAGACGAACGAAGAGTTCCTCAAGACGGTCGGTTTAAGGTCAAGGTGGTCGGCAAACAATACGCTCTCCGTGTCAGTACTCTGCCTATTGCCGATGGTGAAAAAGTAGTCATGCGTATCCTAGATGAATCAAACCAAGCTGTAACCCTAGAGAGCCTAGGCTACTGGGGAAAGTCGCTAACTACCATTAAGGAAGCTATGCTTCAGCCAAATGGCATGATTTTGGTAACAGGCCCAACTGGATCGGGTAAGTCTACTAGTCTATTTAGCATACTGACGGAGTTAAACACACCCGACGTCAACATATCAACTATCGAAGACCCTGTTGAATATAAAATCCCAGGAGTTAATCAAACACAAACCAACCCCAAGGCCGGCATGACATTCGCTTCTGGACTACGAGCGCTACTTCGACAGGACCCAAACATTATCATGGTTGGAGAAATCCGTGATGGCGAAACGGCCAATCTAGGCGTACAGGCTGCCTTGACTGGACATCTGGTGTTCTCAACCCTTCACACCAATAACGCTGCGACCTGCCTGCCTCGTCTACTGGATATGGACATCGAACCGTTCTTGATTGCCTCTACCGTCAAAGCGATAATTGGTCAACGACTAGTTAGACGGCTATGCAACTCTTGTCGACAACGACATACGCCAAGCTCAGAAGAAATAGCTAACATCAAGAAAGCCTTTAATCTAGAGACTGCAGACGATATCGATCGTATTCATAAACTTGAATTACAAGCTGCCAAAGAAAATATTGGTGGCGATACCCCATTGAGCACGACCGAGGACAATGTAGCCCATATATGGAGAGCATCCAACGAAGGCTGCGATGAATGCTATCACACAGGTTTCAAGGGTAGAATGGGTATCTATGAGGTATTAGATGTATCACTAGCAGTTCAACGGCATATTACAGCCAATGCCACTAGCAATGATATCCAAGACGAAGCTATAAAAGAAGGCATGGTGACCATGCAGATTGATGGATTAATTAAAGCCCTTAGAGGCATAACTACTACCGAAGAAGTTATGCGAGTAACGAGAGAGCAGTAGGAGTAAGACTAGTGGCCAAATTTATTTTTGAAGCTGTGCAATCTGATGGCACAACCATAAAAACATCTATAGACGCGACCGACAGAATATCCGCCATAAACACCGCTAGGTCACAAGGCCTCAAGCTTATAAGCCTCGAAGAGGTAACTGCTAAAGGCCAAGAAGCTAAAATAAGACTAGGTAGAGGAGTCAAGTCAGATGCGCTTGTTATGTTTACTAGACAATTAAGCGCGATGGTGTCTGCAGGTGTGCCGATCACTCGCTCTCTTAATTCTCTTGCTCAAAATGCAGAAGGCGCTAATTTCAAAAAAATCATCTCACAAGTGGCTAAGGATATCGAAGGGGGAGAGCCTCTTGCAGAAGCACTAGCACGTCATCCGGGAGCCTTTAATGATGTTTATGTGAACATGGTTCGCGCAGGCGAAGCTGCAGGTATATTGGACGATATTCTCAAGCGCCTCGCTCTGCAACAAGAAAAAAATGCCTCTATGCGTAAAAAAATCAAAAGCGCCATGACATATCCACTAGTATTAATATTTATTACTATCGGTGCATTTTTCGGCCTAATGCTCTTTGTTATCCCAATGATTGGCAAAACCATCAAGGATCTTGCTGGCGAAGATGCTGAACTACCTGCACTGACGCAGGTCATGATGGGTATCAGTCATTTTTTTGTAGCATACTGGTACATCATATTCCCCGCGATTGGCTTTGCGGTGTGGCTTTTTATGCGCTATATAAAAACCCCTGCTGGAAAAAAGAAATTTCACTATGGACTAATTAAAATGCCAATAATAAGTGAAATAATTAAGAAAATTGCCATTGCTAGATTAACCCGCACTTTCTCGGCGCTTATCGGTGCTGGAGTGGCTATACTTGAGGCCTTAAATGTAACTTCACGGGCCATAGGCAACATTGCATACGAAGAATCCCTCCAGGCTGCAGCTTCCCGCGTCAAAAACGGCGAGGTGCTTTCAAAAATAATTAGTGAAGACGAAATACTGTATCCACCGATAGTCTCCCAGATGCTCTCCGTGGGCGAAGAAACAGGCCAAACTGACCAAGTTCTTGTTAAAGTCGCGGACTTCTATGAGGATGAGGTTGATGCAGCGATAGCAGGGATTAGCTCTACTATAGAGCCTATTATGATTGTTTTTATGGGAGCAATGGTTGGATTAATAGCTGCGAGCGTCATGTTGCCAATCACAGGCATGTCTAGCCAAATTAAAGAATAACTTAGTGATGCTTATGCTATAATATCTATCGAAGAGAGATTTATGTCAAACCTATTTTATAAGATAAAACCAATAATCGGACTTGACTTTAGCAAGACTGGCATTCGCCTAGTCGCCGTAGACAGGTCTAAAATGACCGTACACGGCTATGGCTCTATAAGCCTAGATCCTTCAAAGATTGGCGATGACATATCAAAAAGCTCAGAATACCTCAAGGACAAACTTAACCACCTGCTGAGTCATAATATTATAGGGAAGCTCAACAGTGATCGAGCGGTTCTTGGGCTACCAACAGCCAATACGTTTGCTAGGACGTTCACCTTGCCGGTCAATAAAGAGTCTAAACTGGCTGAATCGGCTAACCTAGAGGCTGAACAATATATACCTATGCCCGTTGAAACACTCTACTTAGATTACCAAATTATAGGGCGCACAAAAGAAGAGCTTACCGTACTCATGTGTGCTATACCAAAAAGTCACACCGATACAGCCCTTGAAATAGTAGAGTCAGCAGGAATAGACGTAGCGATGATCGAGCCCAGTGTCAGTGCTGTATCTAGGCTACTCGAATATACAAATGAAGGGGGAATGTCAACGGTGATTGTTGATATTGGACCAGTAAGCACTGATATAGCAGTAGTCGATCAAGCAATAAGACTAACTGGTGGAGTAAATATCGGAGGAGACACCCTTACTCTTGGTGTAGCCAAAAAGATGGATATCCCCATAGAAACAGCTCATCAGCTGAAGGTTCTGAATGGGCTAAGTCCTGGACCAAGACAGGCGAAACTCACAGCGGCTCTAGAGCCAAATCTTTCAAAAATAATTAGTGAGACTAAAAAAGTAATTCGCTTTTATACAGATAGGTCCCCAGACGAAACTAAGCTCGAACAATTATTGGTGGTAGGGAGCGGTAGCAATATACCAGGTCTAGGGGAATTTTTTACTAACGAACTAATGATGCCAGCCCGGGTAGCTAGCCCCTGGCAGGCTCTTGACTTCGGGGAACTGGAGCAACCGTCTAAACAACTCCGCCCTCAGCTAGCTTCTGCAGCTGGATTAGCACTCGTTAACCCCAGGGAGATATGGAAGTGATCAATTTACTGCCTCCCGAACGAAAAAAGCAAATACTAGCTGGCCAAAGCAACCTACTCTTACTGCGCTATAACTTTGTATCAATACTATTGTCTGTATTGCTCCTAGTAATGGTTGGCGGGATGTATGCTCTCTTAGGCAATATCAAAAAGAATGCCGAGGAAACGACACAAGACAGGCTGGCTAAGAGTGCTGAATACAGCAAGGTAAAACAAGAGACTGATCAATTTAAAGCCAATCTTTCAATTGCAAAACATATATTCAGTAAAGAAGTTCGCTACTCTAAGATCTCTATTGAAATAGCTCAGATCATCCCTCACGGCATAGTCTTGCAGTCACTGCAATTAGATTCTAGCCTGTTTGGAAGTCCTATAGAATTAAATGCTCTCGGCAAGAGTCATGAGGACGCCATACGATTGAAATCGGCCCTAGAAAATTCGCCTATATTCACAAATGTCAGCCTAATGCAAACCTCCAAAGTAGACGGAGAAGAGCTTTATCCGATAAGTATCAGGATTAACGCAACCATTAGAAAAGAGGCGCTTGAAAAATGACAAAAAAAGCGGACAAGACATCATTAACCGCAACAAAGATGCGCGTAGTCCTAAGCTCCACGCTCGTGCTGGTCTTAATTAGTATGTTAAGTGGGGTTTATTTCGCATATACCCTACTATCTAATGTCGCCAACGAAGTGTCACAAGCGCAAACAGTAGCTCAATCTGCAGATCAAGAAATTGACAGATTGGAGTTGCTAAAAAAGCAACTCCAAAAATATACCTCAATCGTGGAAAAATCAAATTATATAGTCGCCGACCAACAAACTTACCAAGATCAAGTAGTAGCTGACTTAACAAGCTATGCTCGACAGGCGAAGATAGAGATTATATCGTTTACCTTCCAGGAAGCTAGCTCTAGTGATGATACACCACAGCAACAGCCAGAGCCTGGTGAGACTACTGAAGGGTCATCAGACGCATCGTCTTCTGGAGCGGCGAAAAGCATACACACTACGGTACAGCTTGGCGAGAACACCGATTACCAAAATGTATTACATTTTATATATCTAATCGAAAATAACCTGACTCGCATGCAGATAGCCAATCTTCCCCTTACGAGAAGCGCAGAAAATGGTGGTATTGGTCCGGTTAGTTTAGAAATTGAGGTATACGTCAAATGAAAAACTCTCTTGATTTAACCCAGGCCTTTCGTCCATTTGCTACTTTTATGAAAAAACATCATGTCGTTATTTTTAGTCTCACAGTTGTTATTGGTGTAGCTGCAGCATTATATCTTTTCAACAACCTCTTAGTTATGTCTAGTCCAGAAAAGCTCCCTACACAATCAAGTTCAGAGTTTGACCAATCGACTATCGATCAGATTGACGGCTTAAATCGAGCTGGGGATGGAACGGCAGACTTTACACTTCCCCCAGGCAGAACCAACCCATTCTCCGAATAAAACGTAATTTACAAACCATGCTTCTATCAAACAGCCATTTCAAAAACAAGTCCATCATGAGTCTCCAGACCGGCTCAGAGATAGCCCGTGTCTTGCAACTAGTCATTGACCCCTATAGGCTTCAAGTGGTCGCTTTTTTGTTAGAAGGCCCTCTGTTAGACCAGCAACCTGGCATTCTCTTGGCTGTGGACATAAGGGAGATGGGATCGCTTGGAATCATTGTTGATTCGGCCGAGGAAATTGTCAGTACTGATGATGTAATCAAAATTAAGAATATCTTAGAGCTTGAATTTGACCTTGTTAGCATGAAAGTCATAGACGAAAAAAATAAGCATATCGGTAAAATTATTGGCTACACTATAGAGAGTAGTAGTCTAATTATTCAACAAATAAAAGTTAAGCGGCCCGTTCTCCGAAGCCTCGGTGATACTGAATTGTTAATCCACAGAACTCAAATATCTAAAATCACCAACGACACTATTACTGTAAAAACTACCTCCATACCCAGCCACCAACCAACCGCAGACCAAGCATTACCCACTCTAGATAATCCATTTCGTAAACAGCCCCAGCCTAACACTATTGATCAGTCATGACGCTATCGAGCGCCTCTTGTATGTCATCATATGAGAAACCA
>CAZAOX010000010.1:0-14112 GCA_964486985.1 uncultured Candidatus Saccharibacteria bacterium | reverse complement strand
ACTCAGTTCTCTTTTTGTTCGTTTTAGTTATAGTCTTAGTTTAATGCAGATAACTGATCCGCTGAATCCCGCCAACAACCATCCGCGACAAGATACCGAGGCCGAACAACGATAGCGTCAAAGCCGCATAAAATACAAAAAGCAACTACAACATAAATATACAACGAGACTAATTCGAGGGCAGTGCCTAAAGTAGCAACATAAGGACGAGGCAGGGTATAGATAAAGATAACAGATATGAATCACATATTTTCTGTCATAATAGATGATAGAGTATTCAGCTTTGTTGGTTATTTCTTATGTCGCACAATGTACCTTTTACGAAGCACAATAGATTGATCCCTTTATAACCGCAAAAACAGCACCTTCAGCCATCTACGGTTAAGTACCCCCTTTTGCGGGGGGGGTATATACACTGATTATCCGTAGAACAAACTATCATGCACCCAGTCAAAGGAACTATCAACGCTCTGACTAATGAGACTGGTGTGCCTTTGTGTAGTGGCTTGGAGCTTGCACTTAAGCCACATCCTCGTCATGCTGTACTGATAATTACAACATCACTCACATAAAGGCTCCAGTTTTCCACAAAGTCACTATACCTTTGGTATTTAACATTTGACATTTATAAAATTTCATTGCCCCACTCCCCTCGCCTCTGTTAAAATCAGTATATTTGACTTTTCATAAATTATGTTTAATCATATAGTATTTTCTTAAAAATCCTAATACGAACAAAAAGGGAACTAATAGGCGAGAAGAGTCATCCCCTAACCACTAGTCCTGCGCTAGGCACAAAGCCCTCTACTTGTAGTACACTCTCTGATCTACGCGCACATCTATATATCCAGGAGCAAGGCCTCTCCTTTCAATATGACCTATGGCCCTAACGACTTCCCCTACCTGTGACTGTGCTGTACGATCTGTTGTCATTTTCACTGAATAAGACCTCCCCTCTAGTACAATCTCGACCTGACGAAGTGTACTCCGTGGAATAACCACCTCCTGAACCAATAGACCCTCATCCCCCATTAAGGAAATGACCTGACCCACAAACTCTAAAAACTTCCTATTGGCAGCTTCTTGACCAGGTTGAGATGAGACTTCACTTTTATCTTTTATAGAAATCGACGGCTCTGCAAAAAAATTTCGTTTAAATATAACACCCTGGGCATCAACATATAGCCCCTGCCCCCCAGAAGACCACCTGGCAACTGGCTGACGAAAAGAAAGCTGTAAAGTGCCCTGGAACGGCTTACTAGACCCAATCACCCTGACCTCCCTCACTTCGGGAGCCCTGGCAGATATATGCGCAAACAAGGCAGATTTATTAGTCAAAAAGCGCAACCTTTCGATAGGCCTTTGCTTATAATACTCATTTAAAAGATCAGAATAGTAAATGGTTTTGCTACTCTTATCCAGTTCAGGAGAGGCAACAGATATAGATAGGACTGTTTGCAAAGAGATTAGCCAGGCACCAGCACCGACGATCAGAGTGGCTGATAACCAGTAGGCCGTGTTTTTGCGCCTTCGTCTCAGTGTATGGCTAGATTGACGCCGTGAAACCTCTTCGGGCTTCTCCGTATAGATTGACTGGCTATAATTACGCCTATATCTACCAGCCACTTCTTGTGAATTTACCTGAACATAGCGGGAGGCGCTGTTGCGACGCCTCGCGACAACTTCCCTACGAGACTGAGATGTCTTCTTTTTAAACACCCTTGGTGTCCTTTCGTCTATAAACTGACGAGATAATCATCTGGGCCATATCTTTAGCCGCTTCAGGCTTAGCAAACTTTCCAAAATTTTGCCCCAATTCATGAATAATTTTCTCAGATTGCAACAAATTTATAACTTGGCGAGCCAAGACTTCACTCGATCTTTCGATATCCTGCTCATCAACTATGATAGCCGCAAATCCGTCCTGATAAACTTTCGCATTCTTCATCTGATGACCAGCTGTCAGTAAACGATTCGGCACAATTATAGTTGGCTTATGCAGGGCAGATAGCTCAGCTAATGTTGTTGCCCCAGCCCTCGCAACAACTAGATCGGCCGCTGAAAGAATTTCAGCCATGCCGCTATGCACGAATGCCTCCAACCTCCAGCCTGGAAGATTGGTTAGTTTTGATTTAAGCTCATCATATTGACTATCACCAGAAATCAAGAACACAGACGTCGACTCAAGAAGAAGCTCTCTAGATTCGGCTATAGCGTTGTTGATTCTAACAGCCCCCAGTCCGCCACCAGTCACTACCACGAGTGGTCGATTGCTATCAAAACCAAGCTTTTGTTTAATTTTTGTTCGCTCCTGATCAGAATACTCCCTAAACTCAGGAGATACTGGTATGCCAACATGCTTAGTCTTCCCCTTAGGATAGTCATAGTACTCTCTAGGGGCTCCAGTACCGATTTTATCAGCAAAAGGAGCTATAAGTCGGCTTGTGAGCCCTGGATGCGCATCTGAATCATGCAGAACAATGGGAATCCTCAACATCCTAGCCGCATAACCAACTGGCAGACAAACATAGCCACCCTTAAGAAAAACTACATCAGGTTGCCATAGTATTAGCCCGACTACACTCTGAACAAAACCAGCTATAACTTTAAATAGGTCTACTAAATTTGGGAAAAAAATAGCTGGCCTCAACAGGTGCCATCGACTCATGCCGTGATAGCGCCGAAATCTACCAGATATCACGTTCTTCATCACTACAGGCCTATCCATACTAGCAAAAATTCGCCGAGAAGCTTGGCCAAATCTCTTATCAGTCCAAAAATGTAGCTCGCAAGAGGAGTCTAACTGATGCAGCTCCTTAAAAACTGCCGCTACTGGCGTAACGTGTCCGCCCGATCCGCCGCCGACGCCCAGTACTCTGGTAGTCATAACTCTCCTCCTTTAATGGTTTATGGGTAGTATAACGAGAAAGTTGAAAAACTAGACCAAGTGCGGCGGCAATAAATATCATGCTTGTCCCGCCGTAGCTTAAAAGAGGTAATGGTACACCAGTTAATGGGGCGATACCAGTCATGGCAGACACGTTTAGCACAACCTGCGAACCAATCCAGCCAAAAACACCGACAACTAACAACCTTAGCCCAGGATCGACCATACGTGACGAGACTTTGAGTATCGATAGGAGTAACGCTGTAAATAGTAGCAATATCAATCCTAAGCCTATGAAACCAAATGTCTCCCCCATAATCGCAAATATCGAATCATTTATAGCTTCAGGTAAATAGCCGGTAGACTGAACACTCTTGCCAATTCCCAGGCCAAACATCCCCCCCGAGCCAATCGCTATTCTAGCCTGTTCGATATGATACGCACCCTCACTGCTTGATGTACTATGACTAGAGTCCCCCTGTATAAACACCAAAACCCGCTCCATCCGATGAGGCGCCGATACTACAAAAACTACACTAACAGCGACAAGTCCAAGGATAATTTTTGTCAATACCCTACCCCGTATACCAGCCGCGAAAACCATTGCTAAAATTATAGAAGCTAAGGATGCCCCAGTTCCAAAATCTTTTTGCATAACCACAATCACAAACAATGAAACTCCAACTACTACCGCAACAGGCAGTAATGTCTCTTGTGTATCGTTTAGTTTATCCTGCTTGGTGCGTCTTCCTAGAAAACCTGACATAAATAACAGCAATCCAAACTTCAGCATCTCCGAAGGCTGAAAACTACCCAGGCCGCCAATATAAAACCATCTATAGGCCCCGTTAGTATCACTAGCAATCGATAAGTTCAAGACAGCACCAGCAAACACCAAAAGAACGCTGAGCGCTAAGCCAATTATCAAAAAGTGTTTAGCGTATTTTTTAGTAAACATTTCATGTGGTGTTATCGCAAAAATAGCAAAAAACACAACTGCGATAACCACGCTGACCAACTGTTTGTTAAAGAAGAAAGTGTCACTATAGTTAGTCCCGTAAGCATAGTTCAAAAGGTTCGCTCGTTGTGGCCCGATTGCAAACATGACGACCAAACCCAACAATAGAAGAAGCCCCATAAACAGCAATATCTGATAATTTGGCCTATGACGGCGAACGGAATGATCAGCGTCAACGCTACCTTGTCCAGCAAATTGACCACGCCGTTTACGCAATATGACCTCCAGCAAGCGCTAACAACAGACCGACGAAGGCTACGGCAGCCCCGATAACCCAAAAACGCATCGTCACCTTAACTTCAGGCCAGCCACTAGCTTCTAAGTGATGATGTATCGGTGCTGAGATAAACACCTTACGCCCAAAAAACTTCTTACTGATAATCTGGATCAAGCTAGACCCCGCCTCAACAACAAATAGCAAGCCGATGACTGGCAATAGGAGAAATGAGTTTGTTAACATTGCCACGACCCCTAACGTCACCCCATAGGCAAAACTACCAACATCACCCATAAAAAAGCGAGCAGGATATATGTTGAACCACAAATAACTGAGTAGCGCCCCGACCACGGTGAAGCAAAACCCAGCAAGCAGGCCATTACCCTGTAGCAAGGCTATCAGGCCAAATGAAGCAAAGCTGATAACCAACAGCCCTCCCGCAAGCCCGTCCAGGCCGTCTGATATATTAACCGCATTACCAGCCGAAACAACTGCAAAAGCAAACAGCGGAACAACCATCCAGCCAATTGCAAAGTCGCCTATAAATGGTATGTGTATACTATCTATACCAAGTTTTACATAAAAAAACCAACCAAGTACAAGGCCGAGCGCTGATATGAGAATAAATTTTAGGCTGGCTCGAAGCCCTGCCACTCCGCCTCCAATATTTCGAACATTGACCACGTCATCCATCAGCCCAACAATTGCCCCTCCTATGAGTGCCGCTAAAGGCAAGTATGTCTCTGCTCTATCGAGGTTAAACAGTAAAGTTACTGTAGCGATTGATGTCACGCCTATCACACCAGCCATCGTAGGAATATTGCGTTGAAATTTCGCCGCATGCAATTTATTGAATATTTTTAACATTTTCCCGTCGGTGCTAACCGTTCGTTGCTGTTTCCAGAAACGATACCGATACGCAAAAAAAGTATAAAATGGTGTCAAAAACATCGCGAATAAAAAAGCGCCCATACTCAAAAGTGCTATTTGTATCATCTCTTGCGTAGCTAGTTCTATCGTCATGAAAAACCTATCTCCCTGGTGCTATCTTTAAATAATCAATCAGCCAATTGGAAACATCTAGAAAAATTGGGCTGGCGTGAATTCCACCTTCCAAATTTAAGCCCTTGCCAGGCGCCGCCACTCTAACCATTATGACATATTCAGGGTCTATTGAACCACCAAAGCCCAAATATGTTGCAACTGTTTCAGATTGAGTATACTTACCATCGTCTGCGATAGTCTCGGCTGTCCCAGTTTTACCGCCTATATTATAGCCCGGTCTATCACCTTGACCAACCCATGATGACCGGCGTGCAGTAACTAGCATCTCTTGCATTTTTTCAGAAGTATCACTGCTGACTGATCTATGAGTAGGTTTATTTTTTGAGAATAAAACCTCACCTGAAGCGTCAACCTGACCTGCTATGATGGTTGGTCTGTAATACTCTCCGCCATTTATCATGGCAGAAAAGCCACTCGCCACCTGTACCATAGTAAGGCTCAATCCCTGTCCAAACGTCATAGCGGAATATCTAACCTCACCCCCCTCCAGCGTATTCGGCTTATATATATGGCCCTTCACCTCCCCGACCTCTATGCCTGTTTCCTGGCCTAGCTTAAATTTATTATAATAATATTCGTACATTGTTTGACGCGCTACTAAGTCAACACTACCGCCCCCCAATGACCGTGCTGCTAAAATAGAACCCACATTTAAAGAATTATTTAAGGCATCCTGCATAGTCATAGTACCTATCAGGCCGCGAGTCGCATTACACATCTCACGGTCGACAACTTGTATGCAATCTGTGTTGTAATAAGGTGTCCCTGGACTTATAGTCCCTTTATCAATACCAGTGGCTATAACAAATGTCTTTATTACAGAAGCTGGCTCATATGGCTCCATAGTAATTGAGTTAACAAAAATCGATGCGTCCTCTACGGAAGAATAGTCTGAAGGATTGAAACCAGGCAGATTAGCCATAGCTAAAACCTGGCCATTGGAAGGATTCATCACCAAAACACTACCCTCTGTAGCCCCAGTTGATTCCAGACCCCTCCCCAGTGCCTCTTCCGCGTAATTTTGAATATTGCGATCAATCGACAACACAACATCCTGACCCGGCTTAGGCTCTACTCTTATACTGTCTTTATTGATATTTAGTGGAACATTTTTAATATCAGTAACTGACTGTAACATGCCGTCACTCCCTCGGAGTTGCTTATCTAGCCCCTGCTCAACTCCGTATTGCCCCTCGCCTTCAGCGTTAACAAACCCGAGAGTCTGAGACGCCAGGCTACCCTCTACATAATTACGAACACTAACACTCTGAAAACCGACCCCCGAAAAGTCACGTTTCTTAACCTTCTCCACTTGAGCACGAGATAAATTTTTTGCTAAAATTTCATATCGCGACTTTTTATTCGATAAACGCTTTTCAGCGTCAGCGACCATCTCACCCCCTGCAACTTCACGTAATAAATCAATAATCTCATCTTTCTTCTTTGCAACTACTGGATCCGCTACCACTGAGTAAAGCGTCCTATTCAAGACCACAGGAACTGCCTTCTTGCCATCCATCATATATATTTCGCCCCGCTTAGCGGGTATCGTAAAACTACGTTGCTGAGTTTGTTTAGCAATTGCTACATAGTCCCCATGATGAACTACTTGCAACCAGAACAGTCGTAACACAAAAATGGCCATAAATGACAAAAGTATAATGGCCAAGATATGTATTCTTTTTATAAAGCTTGCTGAGCGCATAGTACCTCTGGTAATTATACCACGGAAGCCTAGTCAATAGCGTATTCGATCGACTCTGGCGCAACCATAGTTGAGGCTACAGCACTACCTTTTACCCTTTCGAGGGCAGTCAATCGGGCATTTTGAACCTCAAGCTCTGATTTCTTTGCTGTGAGTTCAGCTATTTCCGAGTCTAACCCCTGAGCCTCATAGCTATAGGCTGTAGTTTTGGTAGCTTGCGTAAGATAAATAAGTCCTAAAACTGCAATCATCAAAGCAACGATGACTGTATGAGCTACTGGGCCTAGTCGCACCTCAGAACGATAGCGAGTTGCGTTCTGATTGCGCCTCATTGTAGTAGCGCTTGAACGTCTTGTTGTAAATGTGGTGGTGGTTCTATTCATTTGTTTATTTTTGGATTTGCCTAAGCTAACCACCCTAATCTTAGGGTGATTAGCTGTAGCGTTTTTGTTTTTTATTTCAAGATTTTAAGCGGATATATTTAACCGCGGCGGACGAGAATTTGCTCGACCCGATCTGCGTCTTGAAAGTCTACTTTTATATGGATTGGCATATTTCGCCTCCTTTTGTTTATTTTTTTACGGCGACCCGAAGCTTAGCGCTTCGACTTCGCGGATTGAGAACGTCGTTAGTTTTGCCATCGATTGGCTTTTTCGTTTGAACAGCGAGCTCAGCTTCGTAGCCAGCCTCTATCTGCTCTTTAAAAAACCGCTTTACTAGTCGATCTTCGAGACTATGAAAACTAATCACCGCTAGCCTGCCTCCAGGATTCAATAAGCCCGGCAGTAGGGGTAGCAAATCAGCTATCAAGTTTAGCTCTTGATTGACTTCGATGCGCAGTGCTTGAAAGGTACGAGTCGCTGGGTGATGCTTCCCCCGATGACGACTGATAGACTCGACGATTTCGGCTAATTGCCGTGTAGTAGAAAGTGGCCTAGCGCTGACGATAGCACTAGCTATCCGATCAGCTTGAGCTGGTGGCTCTTCGCCATACTCTACGATAATTCGCTTCAAGTCATTTTTAGAATAACTATTCACTATCGTAGCGGCACTTCGTTCCTGACGCTGGTCCATCCGCATGTCTAATGGTCCATCTGCCTGAAACGAAAACCCTCGCTCTACCCTGTCAAGTTGCGGTGACGACACCCCCAAATCAGCCAAAATAATGTCAAATTTCCTCCCCTCATCGGTGAGTTGTTTCGCCGCTGTAACAAAATCAGCCTGCAAAACTTTTACGCCCCGATGAGCTAAGTCTGCCAGTGAACTGATCGCCATTTCATCGCGATCAACCAAGATAGACTCAGAGTAATTTACTGTTTTACCTAAAATAGCCCTTGCGTGACCACCATAGCCCGCCGTCAAATCGAGATAACTCTCTCCTTGCTGAGGCTTGGTTTGGCCTAGGACACAATCTAATAAAACAGGAACATGTACTGGTGCATCATTTGACGCTTCCAGCTGTGGTGGATGTTCTTTAATACTCATCATCACTTGCTAATATAGCATAGTGATGCTCGAGATCACCTAACTGGGTATGAGAATTGAGGGTTTTTGTTTTTTGGTATTTTTATTTTTGTTGTCTAAATGTGAAATGTCTGTGCGATACGCTATGAGATCACCAGAGGTAGACCACATAATTAAACACTTCACTATAAGAGACTTATGTGTGAGGTGGAGTTTTTTTTGGGAGGTGTTTTTTGGGGAAAGAACATTGCCGTTTTTATAGTGGAGCAAATGGCCACACCCTTTTTCCAGATACCCAGATAGCTGATCTCGAGAGTGTTCGTTTTGAATTGTTAAGGTTCTTTATCTAACCGCAAGTTATCAAGCTAATTTATCAGGTGCGCCCAGCCGCCAGTACTGTCCGACGCGCACAGCTACAATCTCTCGGGAAATACTCGCGTAGTCTAACAGATGCTGTTCAACCACTACTCGACCCTGTTTTTGATCAAGTTTTTGAGTAATTTTGCCTCGTCTGAAGCGAACGTTCAAGTCAGCCAGCTCTTCATCAAATATATGATCGCCTGCGAGTGCCGGCTCTACCTCCCTATCCCAGACCTGTTGAGGATACATATGGAGATATTCACCGAAGCCACGAGTCAAGACTACACCGCTAGCAAACTCTGCCCGAAGCTCAGTCGGAATCGTCAATCGACGCTTATCGTCTAGCTTTCGCTCAAAGTAATCCATAGCCCTTAGTCTCTGACCCTGCTAACCTTTCAGTTTTACCCATTAGATTTGTTAATGTTTAGTGGTTTTTTTGTTTTTCCTGGGGAACCAGTTTCGTGGTGTCCCGCCGTTTCCCACTAAACCCATCATACTACCCCCCGCTACCCACTTGCAAGTCTTTTTTTAAGTTTCTTCAATATTCTTACCCAAAATGCAAGTTTTCCACATTATTGTGGAAAACTAATCAACTGACCTCTGAAGAATCTCTGCGGTGATCCTTATGTCGCTATATCATCACCGAAGTGTTTTCTTAGCCTAGCGATGATAGACCCTGGATGTCTGCCGTATTTCTCACTCAGCACACCAAGCTCGACACCGTTCTGAAAATCTAACTTCAACCCCTCATCATGCTCACTAGTCCATGGCCGAAAAGCGTTTGGATGAGTCTCGCGCATCTTTTCAACACGCTCCCGCCAATTTGATGATAATTTAGATTTTGATAACTTTTTCTTATGCGTCCGCCTCATCTCTTCTCGTAAATGTCCGTATTTATCAACTGCCTCAGTGCTCAAAGCTCGCAAGACTCCATCAATCTCCAAAGCGTCCGCCGACACCATCAGAGCTTTTCGATTGATACCATAAAGATACAGACTGTCTAAACTCCGCACTCGACTCAAAGCCACATAACCCATACCTTCGACAAATGCCTTCCTCAGGTCAATCTTTGCCATGTCAAGTGTCATCCCTTGGCTCTTGTGTACCGTTATCGCCCAAGCCAACCTTAGCGGAATCTGAGATATACTCGCACGCTTCCTCTCGCCATCACGCATTTCCCACGTGTCTGGCGCCATCGTTACCTCTCGGCCATTTCGAAACTGGACAACCGGATATTCAGTCAATGGCTCAAAATCAACTACTACTCCGATGCTACCGTTAACATACTTTTTGCTAATGTCGTTTTTAACCGCCATCACCAAAGCACCTTCTTTGAGCACAAGTCGTTCTGGGGCTAGAACCGAACGTCTCAAGCTTTCAACATAGACCTTAGATCCGGTTGTTGATTGTAAATATTCGACCTCATCACCGGGTAACTCAGCTAACCTTGAGTCATTAATAGCATCGACATCGATATTGACTGTGTGCAGTTCTGTCATCTCCTCGTCTGGAGGCTCTGCTTCAGCTCTCTCGAGAAGCGCCTCTACATGCCCTCGACGCAAGTCACCCTTTCGCATCGCGGTCAAGATACCCAACAGACTCTCGTCCTCCTGTCGGTATTGCTCGCTCAAGTACAACACGACAGGGTCTAGCGCTTGCCAAGACTTCGCATGAACAACAAACCCTCCACCCCGACTATCACCACGATTTATCGGTGGTAACTGAAAGAAATCCCCACTCAAAACTACCTGCAAGCCACCAAATGGCTCATCTTTTTTACGAACAGACTTCAGAACCTCATCAAGCATATCAAGCCGAAAATCATGAAGCATCGACACTTCATCGATGATCAATATATCAGTCTTTTCTATCACTTCGCGTCGAGTTTTTGATAATTTCTCAAAAAAATACTCCGGTATATGGTCATGTATCCCTATTCCGCTCCACGAGTGGATAGTATTGCCGCCCAGATGAGTTGCCGCTAGCCCAGTAGTAGCTGTCACCGACACCTTTTTGCCCAGCGCTCTTGACTGAACAATAAAATTATTCAATAAGTACGTCTTGCCCGCACCAGCAGCGCCAGTCAACAAAGCTGATTTACCCGATAACAATATCGCTAGCGCTAGCTCCTGATCCATTTGTTTCCTAGCCCCTTAGTGGCTCACCCTCTGGGTCGCCCAGAAGCTTTTTTGATTTTATCTCGTAGCGCTTACCAGTAATTTTGCTCTCAACATAGTCTTCATTTATCAGATTCACAAAAGTATCAAGATCATGACCATCCATAATGATAATCGACCCATCGTCATCACTCATCAGGTCTAACTGCATCTCATCAGCATAGTCCATCACCTGCTCCTGCTTAACTGCGCCGACTTCCAGTTTTTGCAGTTTGTTGACTGTCTTTTTCCGCTCCATAGCCAGAGCGTTCAAGTCCATACCCTCTGGAAAGCTCAGTTTATAAGTCTTAGCAATTTCATCAAGTTTCTTATCAGCTATAACCTGTTTCTTAAAATCATAACCAAACATTCGCTCAAACTTACCTGGGCTGAAGGCGAAGATATCCCCGCCAACTATCAGCACCTGATTATCATCAGGCACCTTAAAGCCGACCTCGCCCCTAAATGGGCTAAACCGACCTTCGCTAAATTCCCACGCTAAAGCGCTTTTCAGCGTTTGACCTTGAGCTATCAATTTCACAGTATAAAATACAGTTTTCGGGTCATTTTTATCAGTAAATCTAGCTAGAACACCCTTCATCCGTTTGAACTCATGTTCAGCTTCTGAAAACTCAACTATCTCATCTCTCGAATGCTCAATCGAATGAATCAAAGTCTCAGCTCTACCGACCTTCGCTAGGTCAGTCCTGAGTAAAACATTTTCCTCGGCTTCGCTCTCTTCATAATTTCGTACCGCTAGGCCTATTCCAGCCCCGAGATTTACCTGACTGATATAGTCAAACAAGAACAACGGTCTTAACTGACCCTCGACACTTCCTGCCACTGGCATAAAATATGGTGTGTAGTTTTTATTGAACAAAAAAAGCTCAACATCAAGTTCTGACTTGCGGGCGTCAGTTCTATTGGCCCACAAAAAAATATCCGTTATCTCCCTATCTTTTTCTTCCATATCAACTAGTATAGCAAACTGAGGCCTACAACCGCACGCCTTCGCGGGCCTTATTTGCCCACTCGTCAGCCAGCTCGTTGAGTTCGGTGCCGTCATGTCCGCGCACCCAAACTAGTTTAGCCTTTGAGGATTGATATAGCTCAAACATTTCCTGCACAAGGTCGAGATTTTTGATTTCGCCACCCTTTTTCTTCCAGCCCTTCGCCTGCCAACCAGGAGCCCATTTGGTCAAAACATTTATCCAAAATTCACTATCGGTGTGGATCTCTGCCTCTTTGCCGTCAGCGTCCTCAAGCGCCACGATTAACGCTCGCCCTTCCATGCGAATATTGGTAGTCTCTCCAGGCTCCGAACCTAAGATATACGGCTTACCATCTTTAATAACAGCAAACCCCCCTGGCCCGGGATTTGGCGAAGCTGAACCGTCTGTGTAGTATACTGTCATCCACTTAAGTTTAGCCTGCTTAATCTTTAATCGCAAATAATAGTTCTTTTGCTCGATCAACAGAACGAGGATTAAGCTTAAGGCTCCCTGCATCCATCTTAGCTGAACGCTCCTCGATAGGTTGCAGCCAAATCATTGCATCATTCACGACTTGCTTTTCTAATTCTAAAGGCAGCCTTTTTACTCCCATGCTCCGAGCGACCTGCTGCAGATGTTTATAAATTAAATGCGACACTTTTCCCCGACGCATACGACTTCGCTCCTCCCTAGTCACAAACTGAATTTCTATTGGTATATGCATGTCGCCCATTTTCATATAAAAAGTTACTTTAGCCACCTCGAGATTCTTATAACCCCTCCTGGCTATAGCCTCTGGACTGTCGGGTACCTCAAACTGAACATACCTAGTGCGCCCTAGCCCACTTCTGATCATCTCCTGAAATTCTACAGCTCCTTGTACATAAACAGCTTCTTTCTTTAGAGGAGGCGGCGCTGGCCTAAACCTTGACAGCTCTTGACCTACAAACTGACCGAATACCTGCGACAGCTCACGAGTATCTTCAACTACAACGGTCATAGCCACACCGTCCATAAGCCTGCCGCTGTCAAGTCTCTTTTGGGCATACGCCCCTTCGTGCTTAACCCTATAATGACCCTCAAGCCCTCCAGGGAGGCTCAAATCAAAATCCCCAATCATTACCGGCGCCCTACCCAGACTTGCATCGATCCCCACCGCTGGGCTCACACTACCAACTCTACCTCCAAAGATATACCGGACTATATTTTCAATCCCTATCTCTTCTATCCTACGGACAAACCTACGACCCTCCCCTACAGCCTCTATTTTACCCTGTTTAACTAATCGTATGATTTGCGCCTCTCCTCGTAAAACAGCCGCCACTCCATCAAACTTTAAAGCCTCCATTATAACTGCATAAAATGACTCTGCCTCCAGCACGTCTTGTATATGGGCCGACGGACGTTCAGAGGAGGGCTTCCTGAAGTTATCTATCAGCTCATTAGCTTTGATATAATGTGACTCTATATTAGAATCCTTAAGCCTGCTAGCTAGACCGCCGAGGTCTAGCGTAGGTATAACTGCCCTCCAAGCCTTAGCTGGAATTTCACCGACATAATGCTCACTGATCATCTCTATCATCTCTTCATTTTCAATCCCCAAGTCAGCTAACCTAGCCGCTTCGACGCGATAGTGCTTAGAGCTTGTCTCCGAATACACCATATCGCCCAAAATACCAACACTATACGCCTCTTCAAGCTCGCTCAGTTCCCCAAAGTCAAAAAACCTCTTCAAAACATCTTTCGCAGCAAGAGCTGTCACTTCTGTACACTTACTGCTTTCAATATTTAAAAAACGATCTATGGTATCATGATGAAAACTCATCGACAATGCAAGAGGATGTATCCTACCTCCTGCAAAAGCCGTTGCGCTATTAAACACTCTAACCGCATGTTCGCCCAACGCCCTTCGTTGATCAACGCCCATGCTTTCATAGAGCATCAATGTATCTAAAGCATGTTGAGCTATCCCACTATAATCTCGTCGACTAGTGTGAACCCTGTCGGCACCACATGAACTGCTCGCTTCAAATTCAATAGCGCCCTGCGCAATTATTTGCGAAGTAATATCAACACCCCTGGAATCTATTCTATCCATCACTCGATTAAATTGTTACTCTTGCTGTAGCTATCTCAACGCATGCAGCCTGGGCATACTTAAGCAACACCAGCTACACCCCTTGCACGGGGCTACTCTATAATATCACATTTTCACTGTTTTTGCAATATCTCCAACGCCTCAGATAGT
>CAZAOX010000009.1:5148-14256 GCA_964486985.1 uncultured Candidatus Saccharibacteria bacterium | reverse complement strand
AACTCGACCCTTTTCATCTGGTTTGACAAGCATCACACTCTGACTACGCGACCTAGCAGACTCTAGCACTGACTTATGATCAACCTCGGACACCGCCACTTCTCCAGAATATACGACTGAGAAAGCCAGGTTTATCGACTCAGTTGCCCCGGCGGTCATCACTAACTCGTCTCCACGAACACCTAAAGTAACCGCTAAGCGATTTTTGGCTAGTTCATATTCTCGACGTACTTCTACGCCTTTTGAGTATGGGCTTGAGGGGTTGAAGAACTTTTCCTGAAAATACGGCATCATAGCCTGAAGTACTACGTCATCTATGGGTGTCGCTGCTGCATGATCAAGATAGATTAAATCTTCCGCCATCTATCTCTATATTATAACCTATAGCGCTTGACCAGTCTGTGGATCGCGCTGGTACAGATCTGTCATGACCAGCTCATAATAACTTTTGACTGCTAAAATAAAGTTTTGAAGCTCTGCGCCCTCTATGTAGCGATAGCCCGAACCTGTTTGAGTTTTTAAAACACCTTGAGGCTGAACTTCGTATTTTGTAGTAATTTCAATCTTCCGTCCCTCAGCGAGCTCCTGCTCTTCATACCATATCCAAGTATTTGGGTTTAAATTGAAAAATTCTCTTTTTTTGACGTATTCAGGCAAAGTGCCAAATATAAGCTCATTGAGTTCGATTTCTTTTTGGATTAACTCCCTCTCAGTTATCTCTGGACGACGCTTATTTAACCTAGCTAATCTAACGGATATGTCAACAAAAAAACCTCGAATATGGCTAAATAATGAAAAAAATGGCCTAATTGACCAGCTAGTCACCTTTTTTCTCCTGATTGGCAGGATCGCTAACCGTGCCGATAGCTCGATTGCGACTATCTGAAATCAATTGACCCACGACAGTCAGCCATTCTCTGGCTATTTCCTGCAAAGGATCAACTGTCGCGCCACTGCCCTTGATTCTGCCCATAAATTACTACCTCGTTAGATATTGTATAACTGACGAGTATTGCGAAGAGTCGCCATAGCTATGTCTTCAAAGGGCAAATTCCGCTCTTTGGCCATAAATTGAGCAACCAACTCCACATACCCTGGTATGTTCATTTTACCACGAAATGGCGCTGGAGTCAAGTATGGTGCGTCAGTTTCGATAAGCACCCTATCCAGAGGTAGGTTTTTATATAATTCACGCTGTTTTTCATCTTTTGTAAACGTACTTATCCCGTTTAGCCCGATATAAAACCCTCTCTCCACACCTCGGTCAGCGTTAACCTGGCTATCAGTAAAACTATGGAGTGCTCCACGAACTGTCGGGAAGTTAGCAATAATCGGCCAAAAATCATCGAAACCATCCCTGACATGAAATGTCACTGGTATATCAAAATCAACAGCTAACTGCAATTGAGCTTCAAGCGCCTGTCGCTGGACATCTCGAGAACTATGTTCATAATAATAATCAAGACCAATCTCGCCAATAGCAATTATTTTTTTATCGTCATTTTTCTTCAGCAAATTTTCAATATTCCCCCAACCCCAGCGTGATTCATGGGGGTGTACACCAACAGCTACCCAGACATGTTCATGACTTGAGGCAAACTCTACAGCACTCTGTGAGCTTCTTTCGTCAGTCCCAACAGTTATCATGCCGATAGCGCTATCTATAGTCTGCTGATATGCCTCTTGACGCTTGTCGCCAAAAAACTCCTCATCATGTATATGACAATGAGAATCAATCAATCGCAACATTTTATCTAGGCCTTTTCTCGGGGGTTGGGCGTATGCAAATATATCTTAGGGAACAGGGGCTGAAAATCACTAGGCACGACACCGCTAGAAAAAGCTGACTGAATCGCCCGAGCAGTCGTCGGCAAAAATGGCATTAATAACTCGGCTATCTGAAGTAGCGTACCACTGGCATGTGCCAATATCTCAGCTAGATGAGCTTCGGCCTCAGTATCTTTTTCGCGTCTTTTAGCAACTTCCCATGGCTTGACCCTATCGATATATTGATTGAGCGATCGGACAATTCCCCAAACTTCATCTAGGGCTCGATTAAACTCAAAATTACTTAAAGCATCACGGTACGGCCCCATGTCATGCTTGTTCGGCGGAGTATCACCCAGCACCCCCGCCTGATAGCGTTGAGTCATAGCAACGACTCTCTGTACTAAATTACCTAGATCATTGCCTAGCTCGCCATTGTAAACCGCCTCAAACCTCTCCCAGGTGAAGTCACCGTCATCCTGAGTCGGTATATAGCGTAAAAAGTAGTACCTCAAGGCGTCTAGACCGTAGTTTTCGATGATTTCAAATGGGTCAATGCCATTGCCAAGGGATTTCGATAACTTAAGCCCACCAGAGGTGATATGACCATGAACTAAGATATTTTTTGGCAATGGCAATTCAAGCGCCAGAAGCATCGCCGGCCAGATACCAGCGTGGAACCTCAAAATATCCTTGCCAACAACCTGAACATCGGCTGGCCAAAACTCCCTCCACTGTGGATCATTCGGGTAGCCTAAAACCGTTATGTAATTACTCAAAGCATCCAGCCAAACGTACATCACCTGAGACGGATCTTCTGGAACTGGCACCCCCCAGCTCAAATTACTAGCAGGCCGAGATACACTAACATCTTGTAGACCGTCTTTGATAAGTTCTAAAAATTCTCGCTTACGGGCTTCGGGAATAATTTTCATCTTGCCTGATTCTATGGCTTCAGAGATTTTTAGGGTAAAAGCACTGGCCTTAAAATAATAATTCTCTTCGCTCAACCGTTGATATGGCGTTTGATGATCTGGGCAAACACCACCACTTTCAGTGGCCTCTTTATCAGTCACAAAAGCTTCACACCCTTGACAATACCAACCTTCATAACTTCCTTTATAGATCAATCCTGCCTGTTGCAAACGTTGCCAAATATACTGAACCGCCGCCTTATGCTTGATATCGGTAGTCCGGATAAAATCTGTATTGTCTACACCCAGCGCACGGATGAGTTTCTGAAAATTGACATACATACTGTCTACATAAGCTTGGGGCACAAGATTTGCTTCAGCGGCTTTTTGGGCCACTTTATTGCCATGCTCATCAACTCCAGTTTGAAAACGGACTACCCTACCAAGCTGTCGCTGATAACGCGACCAGACATCAGCCAACAGATAGTCTAGGGCGTGTCCAATGTGTGGCTCGCCGTTTACATACGGAATAGCAGTCGTGATGTAAGCATGTTTTTTAGTCATAGATTTATTATAACACCTAGCTCGGCTACTTCAGCATCGCTACAACCGCAAACCGGCCTGTTGTATCTCCAGAAAAATGAGAAAAATAAGCATCACTAGTAGCGGTATCGATGAGGGAAATGTAAATATTTTCAGATTTTACGCCGTTATCTCGGCAGACCTGGGAGTTAAACCCTGGCATATCAAGATGGTAGCCATCTTCCTGCTTAACACAATAATCCACCCACTCTGGACTATCTGCTAGCTCAAAATACTCCATAACATAACTTGGAGATTGGATGCTCGGACTCATCCAAACTATCAGATCTTCAGGCTGAGACCCATCACTCACTAATCTTTTTATCACCTTGTCCATCAGCCCAGCAACTGTCGAGTGACGCCCTAGATGCAGTAGGGCAAGGATCTTTCTCTGGCGATCGTAGACGACCGTCGCTGTACAATCTGCTACAGGCAACAGCATGGCTACACCAGGCGAACTAGTGATCAGAGCATCTGCCACCACTTCCAGTGTAATTTTAGTAGTTGATCCATCATCCACTTCCGATACTAACGAATAAGCTCGTTCTTTGCCGTAAACTATTCGATGATAAGCTGTATCCTCATAATTAATACCGATTTTTTTACAAAATTCCACCCTATTAGATACACTACTTTCGTGATGGGTGCCGATAGTCCTATCTAGAACCGACCCATCCTCCTTGGACGAAACAGCTACTAAAACATTTTCAGGAAAGCATATTGGTTGATCAGAGGCTATCATGCAGCTCTTTCGTTACCTCTAGCCATTGATTGATAGTTAAATCTTGGGCACGTAGGTCAGCTGGAATATCAACCTTGCTAAGTGCTTTTTCGATATCATCCTTAGTCATACCGAGCCCACCAGATAGTGAAGAGCGAAGTTTTTTTCGCTTCGCAGAAAAACCTGCTTTAATGAGGCGAAAAAACTTTGGCTGACGATTGCTAGACACAAGTGGCTCAGGCCTACGCCTAAAAATCACTACCTGCGAGTCAACCTTAGGCGGAGGAGTGAACAATTCTGCCGGAACTACTTGGCCTAAACCAACCTCATGAAAAATCTGTGCAGAGATGCCCAGAACACTATATTCACCAGGCTCAGCAGTTAGCCTTTCAGCAACTTCTTTTTGAACCAATAAAACCATCAGAGCGGGCGGATTGGACGACTCTGTAAGCGTTTGAATTATCTTGCTGGTTATATAGTATGGTAGATTTGCTACTACTTTATATCCCCTCGGCAAACTACTCAGGTCGAACTGCAAGATATCTTCGTTTTTAACTATTAGATTTTTGCCAGGAAATTGCTTTGGTAATTTTCTCGCTAATTCAGGGTCATACTCAATAGCTACCACCTGGCCCGCGCCTCGCAACAAATGACTGGTCAGCGTGCCTAAACCTGGACCAATTTCAAGAACAGTATCACTCGGACTTAAACCAGCATGGTTCGCGATGTTACTCAAAACACCTGGGTCATGTAACCAGTGTTGGCCTAAAGACTTATCATTACGGATAGACATGACTTTAGGCCTATTGAGCTGGTGGTTTATTGGACAAACCTAATTTTTGATAACAGCCTGGGTGCTGAGTTGACAGTCCGGCTGTAGCCCTAGCATTAGCCACAACCATAGCATCTTGATCTGCCGGCGAAGCCTGAGATGGCAATACGCCTACTAGGTCAGGTCGACCAGACTTAGACGCGATATTGTTCCATGTTGCCGGCAAGAACTGGTATGCTCCATAGTATCCATTACCCGTAGCAGCCTGATAATTACCGTGCGTCTCGCACGTTCTGAGTGCGAGCAACCAACTATTGAGCGATTCACTATAATTATTCTTTGAACCAACTATTTCTATCTGCTTCTTTGGCTCCTCTATCATGAGACTAGCAATCTCCTGTCGGCTAACCTCTTCACCACCAAGCATTTCTATCTCATAGGTAACACTTCGTTTACCCTTACTGCCTAACTCCTTAACCTCTCGATAAGTCGACGATCTGTTGGCGTCATAAACCCTCTCTACCGGAAAATCTACCTCTTCCTCTTCGGTAACAGTCTGTTTACCGTCACGCCACAAGTTTATCAACATCCCTGGCTCTATCGGCTGGCTCTTTGGAACAGACAACCCATCAGATTTACCGAGTTTGATACCCTTTTCTTTTAGAAAATCACCGACAGTTTTTGCATGAGTTCGAACTTCTGAGGTTTTACCATACAACTTAAAGTTTACAGCTACAGCACGATCTATCTGCATAACTACATCGGCACCGTCTAGCAATATATCGTCAGCGGAGCCTAACGAAACTCGGTCCTCTTCATGAAGAGAAATCTTGGCAGATTTAGCAATCTGCAGGGGAGTTTGATAAGCGGTAACGATTCGCTTACGCACTGACCCGTCAATAATCGTAACTGGTCTAGCGCGATATATATTAACCTGATATTTTGAAGCGACTAACTCAGTATCCAAAGCAGGCTCGACTACATCCTGGCCACTGTGAATTTCGATTTTAGCTGCCTTTAAGGCTTCTTCAATCGTTCCAGCATCGGTAACAATAATTCTTTCTTCACCACGATCGTAGATACTCAATATCCGTTCTTTTTTATCAACTTCCAGGCCACTGCCTTTAGCGAAAGCTGTATTGACTAAAATCAAACTAATACCAGCTACGAAAAGCAACCCAAACACTACTAAATACAGCCTGGTGTGATTTGATAACAACTGTCTAATGCTCATAAAAAACTCTGAGGCGACGCGATACCACGGCCTACTCCTATTGATTGTAGCACATTTAGAGCTTTTTCAGTCTAGCAAATTCAACATTTAACTGACGAGTTTTACCGCTATCAAACCTAACGTAGACAGCTAAGCCATCCACTTCTATAACTTCACCCTCGCCAAATGCTGGTGATGACACGCGATCACCCGGCTCGATTCCTATGCCATCATCATAAAACTCTTCCTCGATATACTCTGCAGAAGCAGGCAGATCAGTCTCACCAGCAAATAACCCCATTTCAGACAAAAACCTTGACGGGGGATTGTAACCGACCTGACCAAATTGATAACGTGAACTGGCGCAGGTTATAAACAACTCTTCTCTGGCGCGGGTTATGCCAACATAGCAAAGCCGTCTCTCTTCCTCAATATCGTCTGACTTGCCGCTGTCAAAAACTCTAGCATGTGGTAATAGCCCTTCCTCGAGGCCAGCCAAGAAAACAACCGGAAACTCCAACCCCTTAGCTGAGTGCAAAGTCATCAGAGTGACCTGCTCTTCGGCCTGATCATCGCTAGAAGACATCAGGGCCATCTCTTCGAGGAAAGAAGCTACATCTGCATATGCCCTAGCCTCAGCCAACAATACACCTATATTTTCCAACCTTTCTTCAGCTTGAACACTGCCATCGTTTATATAATTATCATAACCCGTCCTGCTGATAATCTCCTCAAGCAACTCCGCGGGGGAGCCATCAAGCCCTTGTTGTAACTTTTCTAAAATCAATCCTAGCCCATATAGCGCTGTTCTAGCTTTTTTAGGTACACTAGCCGCCTCTTCTACCCGCAAGAGTCCATCAATGACAGACAGTTCTAGTTCATCTAGCCAAGTCAAAAATCTCTGCAAACTAACAGCACCTATACCTCTTTTTGGAACGTTGGCTATCCTCAAAAAACTAATTCGATCGCTCGGCTGATAAAGCAATCTGAGATAGGCTATGATATCCTTAACTACTGCACGATCTAAAAACCTAAGCCCGCCAACAATTTTAAACGGGATACCTCTTTCTCTAAGCGCCCTTTCGATGGCGTAACTTTGAGCATTTGTTCGATAAAGCACAGCCATATCGTCATATCCTCTGCCTAAAACTGTAGCCTGCCGCCAAACTTCCTGAGCAATGTTCGCGCCCTCTTCGCCGTCACTATAGACCCTCACCAGCTTCGGCTCTACTCCACCCTCTACACTCGTCCATAACTTCTTATCTGTCCGCCGAACATTATGCTGGATAAGCTCATTGGCCAGCTCTAAAATAGCACCTGTCGAACGATAGTTTTGCTCCAACTTGATGACGGTCGTGCCAGGAAAATCTTTTTCAAAATTTAAAATATTCGTATAATCGGCGCCACGAAAACTATAGATTGACTGCGAATCGTCCCCGACCACACAAATATTTTCTTGCTGATTTACCAACAGTCTAATCAGTGCATACTGGACGGCATTGGTATCCTGATACTCATCAATCAAAATGTACTTAAACTGTTCTCGCCATTTTTGACGAATCAATTCATTTGATCGCAATAACTCAACTGTTTTGATTAGCAAGTCGTCAAAATCTAAAGCACCCGCTAAACTTATCTGCTTCTCATACTCTTTATAAATTTTAGCTACTTTCCTTTGCCATGGAGTAGTAGCAGAATCAGCAAAGTCCTTGGCCTTGAGTAAATCATTTTTTGACTTTGAGATTATTGAAGCGACAGTTCGTGGCTTGACATCTTGATCTGCCAAATTCAATTTCTTGATTGCCTGTTTAATAGCACTTACCTTATCGTCTTCATCATAAATCACAAAATACCTGCTGATACCTAGGCTCTGACCATCCTGTCGCAACAGTCTCACACAAATACTATGAAAAGTCCCCATCCATGGCATAAAGCCACGAGGAGGTAGAGACCCGCTAATAGCTATATCATGCTCAAGCAGGCCCCACAGTCTGTCACGCATCTCCCTGGCAGCTTTATTTGTGAAAGTAACTGCTAAAATTTGCTCAGGCGAGATGCCTCTTTCCTTGACTAGATAAGCTATCCTATGGGTTAAAGTCTTGGTTTTACCACTTCCAGCACCAGCCAAAATCAAAAGCGGGCCCAAATCATGCTCAACAGCCAATCTCTGTTGAGCATTCAATTCACTCAAGATATCCATATGTCTATTTTAACAGGAAAAACCACACAGCGGCACCACCACCGGCACCGATCAAAGATAACAATAAAATCCAAATTACTATCAACCAACCAGATTTTTTCTTTTTTGGATGCTTAACATTTTGTGTAGGTTCAGTAGTCGCGTTATCAAACACACCAACCGGCTCTGGCGCCGTGACGCTCTCTTCTGGTGTGTATTGCCGAGGGATGTCACCGGTAGCTACCGGAGGAGTTGTCGTAGCCATAAATGGCTCAGGCGTCGCAGTGTCCTCCTCAGGGCTATCATCAATCAGCTCATTAATGTCATCAGCGATAGATGATGAGCCTGTGATATCCATAGGCGAGCCATTATCGTAATCATTGTTATTCGATGATATATCTAAGTGGTTATCAGCATTTTCAATCCCCACAACATCCGGTGCACCCTCTGTGGCTACTTCTTGCAAATCATTGCTAGCCACGTCTGATAAAGCTTCCCCTAGTGGCTCTTCCAAAGTCATATCACTGTCACTAATCGCCTCGCTTACTGGAAATTGATCAGTCTCTTGCGAACTATATTCCATGCCCATCGGCTCTCCTAGAGGACCAAGGGTCAGATTTTCGTCTGGTAGCTCACTCGCTATAGCAGAGTCATCACTCGCCTGATACCCTTCTGGCTGCCCGAGAGGCCGTTTATCTACCTCGACATCCGATAAAAAGGGTGATTGCATCGGTAGCGCAGCTAAATCATTTTCTAATTGATCTTCTGCAGGTAGAGCTACTGGGGTAGGGTCTGAAATACTGCTAGCAGAAAGTGTAGACTCTTCGACAGCTGGCTGATCAAAACCACCCATATCATCAGATAGGGGACTTGTATTTTGAGGATTTACCTCAGCAGACTCAATAGACGGTTGCAAACCAGTCCCCTCTCGAGAAACTGCTGGCTCAACGGATCGACTGC
>CAZAOX010000009.1:0-5138 GCA_964486985.1 uncultured Candidatus Saccharibacteria bacterium | reverse complement strand
AACTTGAGAACGACCTCTCGGAGGAGTCATCACATCCATGAAACGCCCAGGTCGTCTTTGTATGTCCTGAGAAGGCGCTACTTCCTTAGTAGATTGCCCGACAGCAGGGCTAGGAGTTACAGGAGCGACTGCGGGACTAGATTGTGCTGAAGGCGATGCTATGCCTGGAGTAGCTTGTGTAGGAGTATTTATTGCTTGGGAAGGCTCTACACTCTGGCTCATCAATGAGTTCACAGCCTTGTCTAATTCATCAAAATCAATATCTGTCACTATTGCCTCCCGCCCTCAAGGCTATATGCTTTATTTACAATTTCTGCAAATTGATTTGCGTCTAGACTGGCGCCACCAATCAACAGCCCGTCTACTCCATCTATACTGAGATAACTGCCAGCATTGTCAGAATTGACGCTACCGCCATAAAGGACTCGCATCTCCTTGGAGGCCTTAACGCCAAATAACTGAGAAATCTGCCGTCTGATAATCTTAACAGCCTGCTTAACATCCCCAGGGCTAGCGTTGTCGCCAGTACCAACCGCCCAGATAGGCTCATAGGCTACGATTAACTCTTTTAGCTCATCAGCAGTAAGGTTCGCAAGACCGCCCAGAAGCTGATCATTTATAGCATCAGCTGTCTCGCCACCTGCACGCTCAGTGGCTGTCTCGCCAACACATAGGACTGGCTGAAGACTATTGCGTACCGCTGCTTGTACTTTAGCTCTAATTTCTTTATCGGACTCCATAAAGATATAACGCCTCTCAGAGTGGCCAATTATCACATAGTCAACTATGCCTCGCAGATGAGCCGCCGGAACTTCGCCGGTATACGCCCCCTCATCTCGCCAATAGCAATTCTGAGCTGCCAACTTAAATCTGCGTCTGTTAACCTGCAGGCTTAACGATTGTAGGGTGAGCATAGTTGGCGCCAAAACTACATCGACAGTCCTCTGAGCTGGCACTAATTTTGATAATTTATGCAAATACAGACTAGCTTCTTGCATGTTTAAGTTCATCTTCCAGTTGCCGATAATTAATTTCTTCATATCATCTCGCTTATGTTTAGTTTACCACTCCTTGACCATATGCGTCCAACAAACTCTCTACACCTGGCAATTTCTTGCCCGCCATTAGTTCCAAGCTAGCACCTCCACCGGTTGATACATGAGTAAAGCTAGCTCCGTCATTACCATCCCAATCAAGCACAAAATCAGCCGTATCGCCACCACCAACAATTGTGACCGCTTGGGTATTTGAAGCCATAGCCAAGGCCACTCGAGCCGACCCGTACGAATAACTCCGTATGGTTGAATAGCCGACAGGGCCGTTCCAGATGATGGTACCTGCTGTTTTGATTATCTCGGTAAACCTGTCTATGGTCTGACTACCGATATCTAGAGCTTTATCATCATCGCCCACTTTATCTATAAGCACCTCTCGCCTAGGAGGATCTTGTTCATTTGTGCTTTTTCCAACTGCCACATCAGAAGGCAGTACTAAGAAATCATCAACGTATTCAGGACCAACTTTTTCAGCTACTAAGCGATAAATCTCTCTTAGAACTTCCTCTTGGCCATCTTCTAGGGTGCTCTGGCCCATCTTGTAGCCCTTAAATTTCAGAAAAGTATTGGCCATTGCCCCACCAATTAGTATTCGATCCGCCTTAGCAATCAACTGCCGAACGAGATCTATCTTGTCGCTGACTTTTGCTCCACCAACTACTGCCACAAATGGGCGAGCTGGCATCTCCATCGCTCGCGTAATCATCATGTATTCTTTTTCAAGAAGCATACCTGCAAAACTTGGTAGTCGCAAGGTGATGGCATGCGTACTCGCATGAGCTCGATGAACCACCCCAAAACCATCCTGAACAAAAAAAGCTGCACCAGTACTTTTTGCTAAATCTTTGGCAAATGTTTCATCGTCAGCTTCTTCTTCAGAGTAAAATCGTAAATTTTCTAGCAAAATCACACTGCCACAAGGCGCCATCCGCACCGTTTGTCGCACTTTATCTCCGACACAATCATCTATAAACTGAACTGGTCGATTAAGCAGTTCCGCTAATCGGCCTGCGATGGGTTTCAAACTAAATTTTTCATCTCTGCCTTCTGGCCTACCGAGGTGACTAACCAAAACCAATTTACACTGCTTTTCGAGCAGATAATTAAGCGTGGGCAAACTAGAGCGAATCCTCAGATCATCAGAAATAGCTCCAGTATCATCCTGCGGAACGTTATAATCCACCCTTACCAAAACAGTTTGTCGCTCTAGGTCTATATCGGCAACTGTCTGCTTGAAAAAATGTTTGCCCACCCCAGTTTTTCTCCTATAAAACTCTCACTTGAATATTATTTGTGGTCCCTGGCCTACCTGGCGTATGCCCACTTACAAAAACTAATCTCACTTCCTCAGTATCATCAAACTCACCCTGTGCCTTTAACTCATTGGCCAAATTAATCGCAGACTTGAGCCCACTCTCGTGACAAATATACGATCTAGTGCCATATATCAAAGCTAGTTTATTGGCCGTTGACTGATGATCGGTCACACTAAAGACAGACATCTTTGGCCTAAAAGCAGAGATGTTTATAGCAGTTGCCCCACGGCTAGTCTCAGCGATAATCGCATGTGCATTGATGTCGTGAGCTAACTGAACCGCTGCATAACTGATAGCCGCATCGGTTTTGCGTCGCATCTCATCTTTATTAACGATCATCTTTTCGCCATTTTCCTGCATATACATGATAGTTCGGCGAACAGCCCTGATAGTCTCAGTTGGGTACTTGCCGTTAGCTGTCTCATCTGAGAGCATCACCACATCTGCACCTTGGAAAACTGCATTGGCTACATCGCTGACCTCTGCTCTAGTTGGCTCAGGGTTATCTACCATGCTCCCCATAGTCTGAGTAGCTACGATACTCATCTTGCCGTGCTTTCGGCACAAGGCAACCAAACGGCGCTGAACAACTGGTACAACTTCTGCCCCAGCCTCAACCGCTAAGTCTCCTCGAGCCACCATGACACCATCACTAACTCGGACGATTTCCTCTAAGTTCTCTGGGCGAATTGCCGCCTTAGTCTCAACCTTAGTGATAATCCCCGCCTCATAGCCAAGCTTGTTCATCTTGGCTCGCAGGTCGATGATATCGCTAGCTGACTGAACAAAACTGAGTGCCACATAGTCAAAATCCTGCTTTGAGCCCCACTCAAGATCAGCATTATCTTTGTCCGTCATGATATCACCACCAAAGTCAGTATCTGGTAGATTTAACCCCTTGCGACTCATCAAAAAACCAGCATTTTCAACTTCGACTTTTATGGCCGTTGAGCTAGAAATCTCAGTTACTGTCGAGCGAATCTTGCCATCAAACATATACAGAGGCTCGCCAACTTTCATTTTTTCAGCCAAATTGTACTGAACAGGCAAAGTCAGCCCGCCATCATGCTCCTCAACACTAGAATCCAAGGTCAAGATATCGCCTGGCTTAACGTCCAAATGGTTGTCTTTTAGTACTCCGAGTCGTATCTTTGGACCCTGTAAATCCTGCAGGATAGCTACAGGCTTACCGGCATCTTTACTAGCCTGACGTACCCAAGATATCTGCTCCAATCGATCTGGTTCGCCACCATGACTAAAATTAATCCTAAAACCGTTGGCGCCGGCCTCTAGAAGTTCTGCTATTTTCTCAGGTGTGTGGGTTGCTGGACCAACAGTCGCCAAAATCTTGGTCCTCTTAAATATAGTACTCATTTCATTAATTGTAGCATATCCGTTATATTAGTAAAAAACTTGACTTTTATATGATAATCTGCTATCATAAATAATAGCGAGACCGATGTCTCGAGGTTTGGGGTGGCTATTGTCGATCTACGTCTTAATCACCTGTTTGGTTGCTGCTATTTTCTGGTCAGCAAAATTTACTACGTCTTTGATGACTAATTTCTGGACTGCTGAAATCAGTGTTTCCATATAGGCATAATCTGGTCGGTCATTTTTTAACGGCAATGATACAGAATCATATTGTATCTTACTGCGACTTATACTATCGCCCCAAGAATATTTACCCCTGAGACCGCTATCGACAGATGAGGCTAGATATAGCTGTATAGGTCTAACCCTTTTGGTATGATCCTTAATATAAAGTGCTAGATTGTGACTATCGTTTGAGAAAAAGTCTCTGTCTTGATATGTAACCGCGAGTGTCTTGCCACCGATAAACACACAATTTCCCTCATCGAGAAACTCTTGATTGTATGAGATATACGTACTAATCGCGTTATTGTCCGTTCCGGCTGTAAGATAAGGTACATCTCCACTCTCAGGAATAATATCTCTCGACAAGATACTATATGTATTCTTGATGTCACACAGGTCAACTAGCTTAATACTTTCTGTACTCAAACTTTCAAGCTCATCAATCGCCCGCTGTTCCGCTTCGGTCAGAGTATAGTCGTCTAGGCCTGTCACCGACAGATATGCTTCTAGTTCTTTTACACGATCTACTTCTAGTTCTTTTACACGATCTACTTCTAGTTCTTTTACAAAATCATCGATGAATGCAAAATCTATTTTCCCATTAGGTAAAATAGGTAATTTTATAATTATCTCCCTCAGCTTTGAGGCGGAGACGGTATTATTGTATCCATAAGAATACATATGCATTCTTATGGTGCTGACTAAGATTAAGCCAAAATATTTACTTATCTTAGACCCATCAGCAGAAGTTAGTACTAACACACCATCAGTTGTAATAAATCTATCATCTTGATAGTAAACTGCACCTGTCTGACGACCTACCGCCAAGGATCCTTCGGGAAATTGTTTATACTTTTGTGGCTCAACTCTCTGAGAGAATCCATTATTGCTATTGTTTTGCGCAACAAAAACTATACCTGCGCTGTCTTCGATCAAATTTTCTTGTTTCGATATATCTCCTCGGTCTATTTCAAACAAATCTCCTAATCTGAAATCTCCCCACTTAGCAGCTTCGAGCTTTTCGCTAAGTGGGGTGGCTATTTTCCCAGGCGGTCGTCTCCGCCATTCTTCAAAATGCTTGAAACTTCCCAAGCTAAATAGTCGCTGACAGTCTTTTTGAAGTCCTGCAAAGTCGGCTTGGTGTCAACTGGGGCTGATTGATTCCAGT
>CAZAOX010000008.1:14177-14528 GCA_964486985.1 uncultured Candidatus Saccharibacteria bacterium | reverse complement strand
AACGACGAATAAACCCTGAAGGCTATGGTGCGAACATGGGAAAGGTCGCGTATCTTCTACAAATTCTTATGGAGCCCCTAGGCCTAGACACGGGGAAAGAAGTATCTAATCCTCAGGAATGGCTAGAGCCTGCGCTATCAATAATCTCAGGCTTCCGAAGTGCGATAACCGAATTAGGTCTGAGCGATACTAATACAAAAAATACGTGGCCCGGATTACAGAGCCCCGATGAACATGGACCTTTTGGCTCTGCCGATGCTAATGATGTCACGCAAGTCACCCAGCCCGTACTGAGAGCGGTCCACAAAGCTACGAACGACAGACTAACTGAGGTACGCGTAGGAGTTTCGT
>CAZAOX010000008.1:0-14167 GCA_964486985.1 uncultured Candidatus Saccharibacteria bacterium | reverse complement strand
TATACAATAATATCCTTCCAACTGAATGGACAGGAGGCGATATTAGACGCGCCCATAAAGGCAATGTTATTATCCCGAGCCCAAATGATGCAACTAGCCTCATCATAAATGAAATACGCTCCCGAGCCAAGAGCGCTCAATAAATTAATATGAACATATAGCTAGCATTTTCTCGCCATCTGTGCTATAATAGAGCTATATAAACCAATGGTTGGGAGACGGGTGAGAAATATCGTCGTTTGCACCACAGAAAGGATCATACTTTTATGGCTAAAAAAGCCGATTTGCTAGAAAAAGCCAAAGAGCTTAAACTAGCAGTAACAGAGAAAAACACTATCGCTGAGATCGAATCAGCCATCAAAGAAGCTACTGAAAAGGCTGAAAAACAACCTGCCGAAAAAGACGTTATCGCAGAGCGTGAGGCGCCTGTCGCCAAGTCTGGCAAGCGTAGTCAAAAGGCTCTAGACGAAGCAGAAGAAAAAGCTGAAAAAGAAGCTCGCAAAGAAGCGGGCGACACTACTCCGCAAGACCCTGATGCCGAGCCAGTATCAAAGAAAGGCCCAAAGCCAGTCACTAGGCCAAGACTAGAGCGACGAGGCAAAAAATATCAAGAACTAGCAAAAAAAATTGATAAAGAGCAAGTTTACGCTCTGGCCGATGCCATGAAGCTGGCAGTCGAGACTAGCCCAAGTAAGTTTAACGCTAGTGTTGAGATGCACGTCCGACTCGGCGTTGACCCAAGACAGGCAGACCAAAATATCCGCGCCACCGTCGCCCTACCACATGGTACAGGAAAAGATGTTAAAGTTGCTGTATTTGCTCCGGAAGGCGACCACGCTGATGCCAAAAAGGCTGGCGCTGATATCGTAGGAGACGAAGATTTCTTGCGCCAACTCGACAAAGAAGAGCTAAACTTCGATATCCTAGTTGCCACACCTCAGTACATGCCAAAACTTGGTAAATACGCTAGGCTTCTCGGCCCACGAGGACTTATGCCAAATCCAAAATCAGGAACCGTTTCAACAAATGTCGCTCAAGCTGTTAAGGAGGCTAAGGCCGGCAAAGTAGAATACCGTGTTGACAAGCAAGCTATCGTTCATTTGAGTATCGGTAAGGTCTCCTTCGGCGTCGACAAACTAACCGTCAATGCCCAAGCGTTTCTAAACAGCCTAGCTGGTCAAAAACCAACCGGCCTAAAGGGCAATTACATCCGTAGCATCAGCACCTCATCGACAATGGGTCCAGGTATAAAAGTAGAAATATCGATTTAAAATAAACAATTTCGATTCCTCTATTGATTTCTTGTTGTAGTTTGTGCTACAATCTATCGAGACATTGCCAAAGACAGTGGCGGGGTAGCGCAAGCTAGCCTTAAGAAGCCACCGAGGGATGAAACGATTTATGTTTAATTACGTCTTTGGTAGTGCGAGAATCAGAGACGTTTTTATTTTGTAAAAACTATTCTCGCGAAGAGCACATTAACAAATTGGCAGTTTATCAAAAATACCAATCAAAGAAAGGATTTTTATGGCAATTTCACGCGATAAAAAACAAGCTTTGGTTGCTGAGCTAGTAAAGCTTTTGACAAATGCGAAAGGGACAGCCTTTGCGCATTATGCTGGACTGACTGTAGCGGATATCCAAAAATTACGCCAAGTAGCCCGAGAAGCGAATGTGTCGATCAAGGTAGTAAAGAACCGCCTTGTCAAAGTCGCCATGGAGCAGGTCAAAACCTACAAAGAGACTGACGCTAGCCCGCTGGAAGGCCAACTCATCTATGCCATAAGCGCTGATGACGAAGTGGCGGCTGCACAGGTGCTAAACAATTTTTCCAAAGAAAACCCCAACCTCAAACTTGCAGGTGGTTTTTCTAACGAAGGTTTATTGTTAAGCGCAGAAGACGTCAAGGCCCTAGCAGGTCTGCCAAGCAAAAGCCAGCTCATTGCAGAAGTTGTGGCCCAGTTGCTATCACCAGTCCACGACACAGTCAATGCGCTTTCTGGCAACTTGCATGGTCTACTAGATGGTATAGAAGCAAAAGCAACCTCATAAGCAACCGATTTTCAACACTTAACTATATAAGGAGCTAATATAATGGCTGATATTAAGAAACTGGCCGAAGAGCTAACCAAGCTAACGGTCCTCGAAGTAAATGAACTAAAAACAATTCTAAAAGACGAGTACGGCATCGAGCCTGCAGCAGCAGCTGTAGCCGTAGCCGGACCAGCAGCTGGCGGTGACGATGCAGCAACAGCTGACGAGAAAACTGAATTCACCGTCACTCTAAAAGACGCTGGTGCCCAGAAAGTTGCTGTCATCAAGGCAGTTAAAGAAGTTACCGGCCTAGGACTAGGTGAATCAAAGGCGATCGTTGACGGCGCACCTGCACCTGTCAAAGAAAAAGTGTCTAAAGACGAAGCTGAAGAAGCTAAGAAAAAGCTTGAAGAAGCTGGCGCAACAGTCGAGCTTTCATAGCTCAGCAAACTGCCGATTTAAATGCATCAACACCGTCCATACCAGGGCGGTGTTTTTGTTGCAAGGTTAAATTTGCAACACTTTTTTAAGTATCGCAGTTAAGGCTGTGGAAACATCTAGAAAATAACCTGGCCTATTGCCACAAACGTTAAGCTGTGATATATATAAGTTAATATCACCCAAAAATAGACAAAGGAATGCGAGCCATGTCTGAACTACCAGAAAAACAAGTAAAACGCCTTAGGGCATTAATTCAAGAGGCCGAAACAAATTTGGCGGCCGCCAAAGAACTACTCATCAGCGTTATAGGCGATGACGGTCAAGTTGTCACTCCAAAGTCATCTATAGATGACGTCAGTGGCAAGGTTATCGAGGGGGTGTTTGATGGTCAGATGATGCTTGATGCTGATGGCAAAAGCTATCCGATACCTGCTAATTACGCCAGCAAGTCTAAGCTCGTAGAGGGCGACATACTGAAACTAACCATCGCTGATGATGGCGGATTTATCTACAAGCAAATTGGCCCCGTTGAACGCAAACAAATCATCGGTACACTTGTTCAACATGACGGTGTTTACTATGTTGAAGCAGGTGGGCAAGAATACCGCATCCTACTCGCTAGCGTTACCTATTTCCGATTAGAGATTGGCGACCAAGTCACCATCATCGTCCCAGCCGACAACCCAGAAGCTACTTGGGCTGCTGTCGAAGCTGCATTATAAATTTGTCTCGCTTGATAATTTACGCTCATGAGTCAATCTGTACTCCTAAATTACGCTACTTTTGAACATGATAATCGCCCGTACGCTAGATTGACTGATGAAGAAAATAGACTAAATAAACTTCTCCTTGCTGATGTGGGTCTAGCTTGGAGTTTCGATTTTTCTACAAAGTTTTGTGCAGGTTGGGCAGATTTACTGACAGGAGAGCAACACCCGTGCCCAAGCCAAGAAACTATAGAGTCTAAGCATGGTAGTTGCCCTAGCTGTCGTACAAAAACTGGATTCAATCCAGCTTACTACCATAGCCGATCCATATCAGAGCAACAACAAGAAATTAACAAACGACCACACTTCATCTACCTAGCCCTATTTTCTAAGGACGTTATAAAAATAGGAGTTGCCCAAGAAGCAAGGGGTATAGAAAGATTACTTGAACAAGGTGCCCGACTAGCCATAAAGCTAGACACTTTCCCGAGTGCTCTCATCGCCCGACAATACGAAGCGCAGATAGCTAAAATCCTCAATATCGCTGAATCAGTATTGACTAGCAAAAAAATTGAACTCCTAAGGCAACCCATGAACATAGAGGACTGTACCAATGCGCTTCAGCAAACTGCCAAACACGCTGAAGACACCATAGAGGTAACGTTCGACGGCAAACAGTTGCTTGATTTAAATAGGTTCTACTATTCTGAGGCAGTAGACCTATACGATGCTTCTGATATGAGCGGAGAACCAGTCATAATTGGTAGTGTTCAGGCTACTTTTGGACGTATCCTAATAACCAAATATAAAAATCGCCTACTAGTTTACGATTTACGAAAATATTTCGGCTACAAAGCAAAAATGCTAAAATCCGAGATTGATATTAGCTTACCGGACCAACAGATGGCTTTATTCTGATATAATAAGCAGAGATGAGTAGCGGGAGAGAGGGCCAAGCTTTATATCGAAAATACCGAAGCCGGAGCCTAGATGAGATACTTGGCCAGGACCATATAACTGGCTTGCTTAAGAAGTCTTTAGAAAAAGGCAGAATTTCTCATGCCTACTTACTGACCGGACCTCGCGGAACGGGAAAGACTAGTATCGCTAGAATATTAGCTCACGAGATCAACCAACTACCATACGACGAAGAGTCAAATCACCTTGATATTATTGAGATTGACGCCGCAAGCAATAACGGCGTCGACGATGTTCGTGCCCTTCGAGAAAAAGCCAATATCGCACCAGTTTCTGCAAAGTATAAAGTCTATATCATCGACGAAGTCCACATGCTTTCAAAGCCAGCTTTCAACGCTTTACTGAAAACACTTGAAGAACCACCGCAACATGTCGTCTTTATACTGGCAACAACCGATGCCGATAAACTACCCAGCACCATCCTTAGCCGAACTCAGCAATATTATTTCCACCCAATTAGTAATCGGGTAATCGCTAAACAACTGCTAAACATCGCCAAATCTGAAAAATTTCTATTAGATGAAGATGCCGCATGGTTAATAGCCCAACAGTCAAAAGGCGGCTTCCGCGACAGCATCAGCTTACTCGACCAGCTCTCTAGCCTAGCCGATAACAAAAAGCCACTCACCAAAAAACATGTTGCTCAAAGTATCGGCCTAACTGACGAAGAGTCGATCAGCTCAATACTTAAATCTTATGATGAGAATAACCTTCCAAATGTCCTTAAGACTATTGAACAATTAGATGAGCAGGGGGTTAGTGCCAGTATAATCGCCTCTCAACTACTGACTAATATCCGCCAGCGACTCGATTCACGACCTGACTATATCCCGCTTGTTGGACAGCTCATCGAAGTCTCTGGTCATCCGCACCCTGACTTGCGACTCATCACCGCACTTTCTCAACATATAGCTCCAGCTAAAACATCCCTAGACTCCCCTCAGCAACCAGCCAAGCCATCTGCTACCAACGAGCCTCAGCCAATTTATAAACCAAAACTAACTAAACCTAACACTCTCACTGATGATGCTGATAAAAAACCGACTCCCCTGAGAAAAGATTCGCAAGTTAAAGAAACCGTGGCGACTAAAGTCAGCAAATCGACTACTTTTGACTGGCAACTATTTATCGACAATGTCAGGCGACAGTCGACCACCCTTTCTGGCCTTCTGGGTAATTGCGACTTTATCTGTGAAGGCGGTTCATTAGTTATATTTGCTGGCAAACCGTTTAACAAGAAGCGCTTAGAAACTAGCCAAAACTTACCCTTACTCGCGAGCGCGTTACAAAAAGTCCATGAGTCAGACCTAGAGATTATCATCAAGAGTGGCCAAAAGCCCCTCGAAGATCCCACTTTAGCTAAAGTTGCTGATATAATGGGCGGAGGAGAAGCTGTAGAGTTGGAGGAAATGCCCTAATGGCCCAAGCTAAACCAGACGATACTGTTGCTGGCAAGATACCACCCCAAAACCTTGACGCCGAAAAAAGTCTGCTCGGCGCTGTTTTGATTGATGAAGAAGTAATGGCCGATGTAGCACAACATGTGAAACCAGGTGATTTTTATGATAAAAACCACGGCCTAGTTTTTGCTGGCATGCTCAGACTGTTTGAAAGGCACAAGCCTGTCGACCTTTTGACATTAACAGATGAACTTAAGAAAAAGAAGGAACTTGATGTCATCGGAGGCTCAGCTTTCTTAACGGAACTGACAAATTATGTACCTACAGCAGCCCATGCTGAGACTTACGCCGAAATGGTCGCTCAAAAAGCCGTCAGGCGACGCCTGATACGCGCAAGCGCCGACATCGCTGAACTAGGCTATGACGAGGAAACAACCACTCAGGAATTACTAGAAAAGGCCGAGGCGGAAATATTTAGCGTGTCTGATCAATCACTGAAGCAAGATCTCGTAAGTATTGAAAGTATCCTGATGGATAGTTTCGACCGCATCGAGGAGCTTCACAAAAACAAGGGTGAGCTTCGCGGCATCAGTACTGGCTACCGTGACCTCGACAATATGACTGCAGGCTTGCAACGGTCCGACCTTATCATCCTAGCTGCTAGACCCTCAATGGGCAAGGCTCAGCCTTTAGACGCTAAAATCCTCACAGATTCCGGCTGGACAACGATGGGCGAGCTGACAGTGGGTGACCACCTAGCCTCAGTCGATGGCCAACCCTCTAAGATTACCGGTATATTCCCTCAGGGTGTTGAACAGGTTTATCAGATTACATTTTCCGATGGGCGCACTACTGAGTGTTCTGGTGAGCATTTATGGAAAGTCTATTATAGAGATTGGACGGAAGCTCGTATAGTTACCACAACTGAAATCATAAAGATGCTTACTCGAAAACGCTATCAAAAAAGACTATGGATAGACATGCCTAACGGAAACTTCGGGGTTGATAGGAAATTACCTATATCACCCTGGGCACTCGGACTGCTTCTCGCGGAAGGTGATTTATCAAACATGAAAGTTTCTTCTGGAGATAAAGAGATCTTAAGCCGCTTACAGAAAGAGCTCGGAGCAAAATATGCACTAAATCCGATAAATACTTACGACTATCGTATCGTCATGACAAAGGATAGCCGAACGAGAGGGTCTCGAGAGCTGGTGCCACTTCGCGAATCGCTAAAAGGCCTGGGACTCTATGGAGTAAATAGTTGCGATAAATTCATACCCGAGATATATAAAAATTCAACTCGAGAAAATCGTATCGCTGTACTTCAAGGGCTATTAGATGGAGATGGCTGGGTAGAGGCGCACAAATCTGTCAGATTCACCTCATGTAGTGAACAACTCGCTGATGACGTCATAGATCTAGTTCGATCAATCGGTGGCTGGGCTTCAAAAAAGCAAAAAACTAGCCACTATACATATGCGGGTGAACACAAGGCTGGCAAACCAGCCTATGTAGTTAACCTAAATTTTGCTAACCCAAAAAAACTATTTTCATTGCAACGCAAAATAGCACGGGCCATCCCCACAGAAAGACGAAAAAAGCCAGTAATAACCTCTATCAAGCCGACCCGCAAAACTGCCACTCAGTGCATATCTGTTTCCCATCCCAGCCACCTCTATATCACCAATGATTATGTCGTAACGCACAATACAACGCTAGTAACTAACCTAGCTTACAACGTTGCGACTATCGAAAAACTGCCAGTTCTATTTTTCAGCCTTGAGATGAGTAAAGAACAACTTGTTGATAGGATGCTGGCGGACGCTGCCAATGTTGACTCGTGGAATATCCGCACAGGAAAGCTCACAGACGATGACTTCATGAAACTTAGTGAAGCCTCTGGCGAGCTTGCCGAAGCACCGATATTTATTGACGATACCCCCGGACTAACCGTCCTCGAAATGCGCACCAAGGCTAGACGAAAACATCATGAGACGCCACTAGGCCTGATTATTGTTGACTACCTACAGCTCATGCAGTCATCTGGCAAACACGACGGCAATCGTGTCCAAGAGGTCTCTGAGATCTCTCGAGGACTCAAACTCATTGCTCGTGAGCTAAACGTGCCAGTCATCGCCTTGAGCCAGTTGAGTCGTTCAGTCGAGAGTCGCAACCCACCGATACCTCAGCTATCTGACCTCCGTGAGTCAGGATCTATCGAGCAGGACGCTGATATCGTTACCTTCATTTACCGTCCTGGGTATTATGAGCCAGACAATCCTGAACACCAAAATATTACCGACCTAATAATCTCCAAACACCGAAATGGTCCGGTCGGCAAGATTCAACTCTTCTTCCACCCAGAGAGATTGCGCTTTATGTCTTATGACGGAACTAGGGACTAACCAGATTGTCGTTATGAAACAGGGGGTAAATAAAGTAAAACAAGAACTGGTCGGCTGGTTCATCTACCGCTGGCGATACATATTTGGCTATGGGCTTTTAGCACTACTCTACGTTTCAGCTGTTGTCATCGCTAGCCTTTATATACCAGGCGGACTGACTCAAACAGAAATCAACAATCTTCAGATCACCAACTCTCTAGCTGATGGTAATTATGCAATTACCAACCTCCCTTGGCACTACCTACAACTTCTCAGCCTATCCTTGTTTGGTGTTAGCGTATTCACCATCAAATTACCCTCAATTGTTCTATCTATGATTGGTGCTATCGCCATATTTTTCCTGCTAAAAAGATGGTTTAAATCAAATATCGCCATTTTATCTATGCTGATAATGGTAGCGACTGGTCAATTCATCTACATAGCTCAGTACGCTAGTCCTCACATACTTTACGTAGTCTACTCATCACTTATTTTGTTATCGTCCAGTTTGATTCTTCAAAATGCCAAACCTAGAGTAGCCTGGAAGATACTGCTTGCCGTGAGTGTCGGGCTGAGCCTCTATACACCTCATTTTATTTATATCAATCTCGTCCTACTGATAGTCGCGCTGATCCATCCTCTCACCAGACTACATCTCTTCAAAAAGCCTGAAACCTATAATTGGGTAATTGCTTTATCTATCTTCTCTATAGTCATCTCTCCGTTGGCTTATATAGCTTCCCAAGCTCCAGAGTTGCTATCGAGTCTGATAGACCACCAGATGCTAATTAGTAGCGACTTAGTCGAAAGCCTTAAGGCTCTTCAATTGTCATATTTCTGGACAGAGCCAGTTATCGTTAACAATCAGATTGCGCCTCTTCTTGATTTTAGCTCAATATTTCTAGCTATCCTCGGCATACTAGTGCTATTTCGCCAAGCTCATCTTGCTAGAACCTACATGATAGTCGCCTGGGGTGCTCTAACTATACCTATACTTTTGACCGATCCAAGCCTGACTATCATTACCATCGTTCCACTGTTCATTCTCTTGGCCCTTGGTATCGAAACCTTGCTAGGCGAGTGGTACAAGATATTCCCACTCAATCCCTACGCCAGAGTGACCGGCCTAATTTTTAGTATCACTCTCATCGGTGTGATGGCCCTCAGCGGCATTGATCGCTTTGTTAACGGATACCGATTTATGCCAGCAGCTGCCGATCGATTTAGTACTGATTTAGTTTTAGTCAAAAAGCAATTAGCGACCAGCCCAGTTAAGACCCTATTGATTGCCTCAGAGGACGAGGCACCTCTTTATAAATCACTGGCTAAGTTTGATAAAAATGAGCTTCTAGTGGAGCCTAAATTCAACAAAGAAAGTACTAACGTTATCTTAACCCACCAAACAAAAACTCTAGCCAAAAAAGACTGGCAGTTAACACGAATCGTAGCTAATGGCAGATTTAACAATGCAGACCGGCTCTATCTGTACAAAGTACCCGAAAAAGAGTACAATTAAACAGAACCAAAGGAGGAATATCTATGGCGTTTGACCAAATGAAGATGCTACAGCAACTACGCAAAGCACAAAAACAACTAGGCAAAGAAATCATCGAAGTTGAAGCTGGTGACGGAGCAGTTGTCGTTCAAATATCTGGTGAATTAAAGATCAAATCAGTCAAAATCGACCCAGAGATGATTGACATCGATGATATCGAACAACTAGAACACTGGGTTGAGATAGCCGTGCGCGACGGCTTGGCTAAGGCTCAAGAAGTAGCCGCCGAAACCATGAAACCCCTCATGGGTGGCCTCGGAAACTTGCCTCTATAAGAAAAATGAAGCATACACTGCCATCTGCGTTATTGGAGCTGATTGAACAATTCGGCATTTTACCTGGTGTCGGCGCTAGGACTGCCGAGAGATATGCCTATGCCATTTTCAAAAAAGACCCCAACCAAGCAGTCAGATTAGCAAAAGCCCTAAACGACCTACACTCTAATGTCAAATTATGTCCAAAAACTTTTGCGCTAATAGACAAAGACGACGATGTCTCACCTCTTTATAAAGACCCTGGTCGCAACAAGCAACTCATAGCAGTCGTCGAAGAACCGCTTGACATTATTGCCCTTGAACGAACTGGGCAGTTCCTGGGCACCTACCATGTTCTTGGCGGAGTAATATCGCCGATAGATGGAGTGGGACCAGAACAACTGCATATACCTGAATTAATTGAGAGAATTAAACAAGATAAAGTTAACGAAATCATCATCGCCACTAACGCTAGCGTAGAAGGGGAGTCAACAGCACTATTTCTCCAGCGCTTCATCCAAGAAGCTGGCTTAAAAGAGCTGACTGTTACTAGGCTGGCCCGTGGCATCCCTGTTGGTGTCGATCTCGAATACGCCGACCAAATCACCCTATCCCATGCGCTAGAGGGCCGTCGACAAATATAAGATGATACAATAGCTATATGTTTAAAGATGTAGAAAAAGCGATAGCCGAAGTAGATAAAATCGTTATCATTCAAGCGGAAAACCCCGATGGCGACAGCCTAGGCTCAAGCCTAGCTCTTGAAGAAATATTGGGCGACTTAGGCAAAGAAATCAGTCTGCATTGTCCAGTAGAGATACCCAAGTACCTCCGCTATATCTCTGGCTGGGATCGAGTTACTCCTGAATTTGATACCAAATCAGATCTGGCTATCATCGTTGACACTGCCGCCGAAGTACTACTTTCAAAAAGCCTTGAAATACCTGGCATTAGACACTTCCTCGAAACTCATCCAGTTTTAGTGATTGACCATCACGTATCAGACAGCACCTTAAACTTCGAACACCTGCTAGTTAATCAACCCGCAGTCAGTACCAGCCAGGTCATTTTCGATATTGCCACTGCACTCAAATGGCAGATCAACTCTCAGGCTGCTGAAAACTTGCTAGTAGCTCTGATGAGCGATAGTCGCGGGCTTACAACGCCAAGCTCAACCGCTGAAAACTTTTTCACCGCTGGAAAACTGACCGAGCTCGGTGCATCTAATTTTGCTATTGAAGAGCGACGCCGAGAGTTTATGAAAAAAGCTCCTGAAATCCTTGAGTATAAAGGAGCCCTATTGCAACGGATAGAATATTATCTAGAGGGCAAGCTGGCTCTTGTTCATATACCGTTCGAAGACATCCAAGCCTACAGCGATAAATACAACCCCAGCGTCCTAGTTCTTGACGAAATGCGACTAGTTGAGGGCGTTGAAGTAGCTATCGCTATCAAAACCTACCCAGACGGAAAGCTCACCGGCAAATTACTAACCAACGCACCAGTTGCCGCTAGTATCGCTGGTTATTTTGGTGGTGGAGGCCATGACTATGCCGCAGGCTTTCGCATATACGAATCATATGACGAAGCGGTAACTGAGATAATCTCCGCTACCGATAAAGTACTGGAGGCTTAAACAGATGAATCTTTACAATACCTTAACTCGCCGAAAAGATACTCTGAAACCCCTTGGAGACACCGTAAAAATCTATACCTGCGGATTGACAGTCTATAGCCACCCACATATCGGCAACTGGACAGGTTATATCTACTGGGATGTGCTAGTGCGCCTTCTTGAATACAAAGGCCACCAGGTCGAAAGAACACAAAACATCACCGATGTCGGCCATTTAGTTAGCGATGATGATACAGGCGAAGATAAGATGGAAAAAGGTGCTAAGCGCGAAGGGTTAACCGCTTGGGATGTCGCTGAAAAATACAGTCAAATTGCTGAATACGAAGCCTATGACCTCCTCAAGCTCCGTCGGCCACAAAACATCATCAAAGCCACTAGTCTCATCCCAGAACAAATTGCCTTCGCCCAAGAGCTAGAAGTAAAAGGCTATACTTATGAAATTCCTGATGACGGCATCTATTTTGACACAAGCAAACTCTCAGATTATGGAAAACTAGCCAAATTAGATATCGCTGGACTTGAGGCCGGAGCTAGAGTCAGTGTCGAGGGCAAAAGGAACATTACAGACTTCGCTATCTGGAAATTTTCACCAAAAGACACCAAGCGAGACATGGAGTGGGACAGCCCGTGGGGCAGAGGGTTTCCAGGCTGGCATCTCGAATGTAGCGTGATTACCCGGGAAACGCTTGGCGATCAAATCGACATCCACACTGGTGGCATCGACCACATACCAGTTCACCACACTAACGAAGTTGCTCAAACAGAAAGTGTAACTGGCAAGCAGTTTTCTCAAATTTGGATTCACAACAACCACACAAGAGTCAACGGTCAGAAAATGTCTAAATCTCTAGGCAACGTCTATACCTTGGAAGATGTTATCGACCAAGGTTTCTCTGCGATGGACTTTAAGTTATCTGTTCTCGAAAAACATTATCAAACTGAGGGTAACTTCACCTGGGAGATCCTAGCAGCAGCTCACAATAGACTGCGCAATTGGCGCAACTACGCAGTACTGAGACATCAAACCCACGATACTCTAAGTAGCGACGACCTTAAGGATAATCAAGATGGCCATATCTCGCTTCACGCTGCTAAACAAGCCGTCGTCGAGGCCCTCAACGACAATCTTGATACACCCAAAGCTATCGCACTCATCGATCAGTCTTTGTCCCGCCTAGATAACATACCACTAAACACTATCCATAGAGCTTCACTCGTTAGCTTCCTCGAACTAATTGACGAGCTTTTTGGGCTTGACCTGCTCCAGTCCACGCCAGATATTGCCGATGAAACAAAACAGTTGCTTATCCAAAGAATTCACGCCAGACAGCAAAAAGATTGGAGAACGTCCGACTCTATCCGCGATAAACTGACCGAGCTCAACCTAATAGTCAAGGACACTCCAAGCGGCGCTATTTGGCAGTATGACAGATAGACTTTTGATAGATCTGGATATTTAAGCTTTTTTAGACTTTTTAGCTAGTTTTGCCAAAGGCTTCTTGCTTTTCTCACGCTCTTTAGCTACTCTCTCTAAGTAGTCTTCTAAAATCACTTTGATGGATCCAGCTATCGGAATAGCTATCACACCACCAATCAGTCCAGCTACATAGATACCGACTGTGATCGAGACTAAGACTGCTAATGCCGATAGTTCAACTTTTTTGGCTTGTATCACTGGCGATATAAAATTATTCTCAATCTGTTGATAAATGATAAAGAAAATAGCGTAAATAATAGCGGCCCCAGCACTGTTGACGAGCAACAATAGTGAAACTAAAACACCAGCAATCGTTGCGCCAAACATCGGGATCAACGACAAAACAAAAACGATAAGTATCGTTGGCATAGCTAAGTTGCCCGGCATCGAGGCGTGAAAGAAGCTAAGCCCAAAAACAAACAGGCCAGCTGCCAATGCACCTACTGCCGAAACTGTGATCTGCCCGTTGATATAACCAGTCACCACGCCATGTATGCGATTGATAAGCTTTCGGTGATGTTGCATCCGCTCTTTATCATTATACAAACTCCAAATCCGCCCCATCCAAACAGGGCCTTCTACCAACATCAAAAACGCCAGCACTATAACCAAAAACATCGAAACCAGAAATGACGCTAGCGATCCTACGCCTGACAATATATTAGTTCCAGCTTCCGTTGCCCAAGTCGTAGACTGATCTTTGATATTGTCCAGCGCCGAATCCACTTGCGGGCGTAAGTTATTTTTATCTATAAAATCACGTAAACCTACCCACTTATCATTTACCTGATCGGCGATAGTAGGGATTGATTCGCCAAACTTAGCTGACTGCTGGATCAACGGGGGAACCACAAACCAAATAACCGCTCCAAGGAGCAAAATAACCGATGCAAAGGCGAGAGCCGTACCACCTATCCGACTCTTGCCAGGAAACACTTTAGCTAATTTATTCACTGGGCCATTTAAGGCAAGCGCTAAAAACAGGGCAGTCCCGAGGATAATCAGTGCCTGCCTTGCAGAATAAATCATCCAAGCCGCCAGACCAAAACCAAAAACTACCAACCAAAATCTAACAAACGTCTGCGTGTCAATTTGTATACGAACCTTCATGAGACTATTTTACATTCTATATCAGTAAATGGCAAGGAGCCGCCTTGCACTCAAGCAATAGTCTGAAGCCTATTCTCTTCGGGCTCGCAGAGCTTTAAGCGACAATCTAGAATCATACTGCATCGCACCATAACGAAATACTTTAACCGCCACATATATCATCAAAATAGCCGACACAGCCAATATAG